>NZ_LZJJ01000508.1:0-11281 GCF_001667625.1 Mycobacterium sp. E1715 | reverse complement strand
CGTTCGCGAACGGTTGGGCTTTGAGTGGTCCGACCGCGACGAGTGGCTGCACCGGCGCTTCGGCAACCTGGTGCGCCTGGTCTTCGCGTTCGTGCCGCGCCGGTACCGCAAGCACCCGCGGGCCCGCGCCGGCCTCGACCGTGCTTCCGGGCGCATCCCGGCCGACGCGCCGCTGCCGCAGACGCCGGCACGCAACCTCCCGCCGGCGGCCGAGCGGGGCGACCCGAAGCATTACTGCCCCGTCTCCTGAGCGCCGGCGCCCGCGTTAGACGTGGGTGTGACCGTGAACGTCCTCGACGCCGGCCTGGTGCACATGCTGATGGCTGTGCTCGGTGCCGTCGGCGTGGCTGTGGTGGTGCTCGTGCTCGACGTGGTCATGCTCGTGCGCGGTGTGCGCGTGCGCGTGGGTCAGGTCGCCATGCCCATGCTCGTGCGCGTGGGGCTGGTCGTGGGTGTGCTGGTCGGTCATCGGTGCCTCCTTGGATCAATCACTTGGTGCCGCCACGCCGCCGGTTCGACGGTTGCGCTGCTTCGCCGACGGCCTTCAGGCCGCCGTCTCTGCGGTGATGACCGGGCACGCCCGGGCCGGCGTGTTCGGCGTTGAAGACGGCGTCGGTGACGAGCTGCCGGACGTGGTCGTTCTCCAGGCTGTAGAAGATCGTCGTTCCCTCGCGGCGGGTGCGGACCAGCCGTGCCATCCGCAGCTTGGCCAGGTGCTGGGAGACCGACGGCGCCGGCTTGCCCACGTGCTCGGCGAGTTCGTTGACCGACATCTCGCGCTCGGTCAGGGCCCACAGCGCTTGCACCCGGGTGGTGTCGGCCAGCATCCGGAAGACCTCGACCACCAGGCTCGCCTGGTCCTCGGGTAAGCGACCTGCACCACTATCTGCATGCATACGCAGATACTACCCGGGGTGCCGCCGCTGCCCCGCGCGCCGCTCAGGGTGACGGGACCACCGTGGACCGCCGCTGGCCGCCGTTGCGCTCGTTCCAGAGCCGGTAGACGTCCACCGCGTCCGCGTGGGGTTGGTAGCGCATCGGCAGGCGCCGCTGGTCCCAGTTCTTGGCGAATTCGTCGTAGAAGGTGGACACCTCGAAGTACTTGCGGTCGTCGAGGTAATAGTCCTCGTACGCCTCGCGCGTGATCAGAAAGACGACTTCCTTCGGTGAGCAGTAGTACAGCGACCCCAGGCACATCGGGCACGGATGCGCCATGACATAGATCGTGCTGTCGACCAAGTGCTCGGTGCCCAGCTTCGTGCACGCTTCACGGATGGCCAGGATCTCGGCGTGGGCCGTCGGGTCGTTCGTCTGCGCCACTTTGTTGGCGCTCTCTGCGAGCACCTCGCCGTCCTGGACGATCACGGTGGCGAACGGGCGGCCGCCCTCCGCGACGTTTCGGCGGGCCAGGTCGATCGTCCGCTGGGCGAAGTCGGTCACAGGTCGCAGGGTAGTCCCGCGGGGCCAAACCGCCCTGCGATACTGACTAGATTGTCTATTTAATTCGGGGGCGAGAGGGAGCACGATGGCGCGCACCGATCGTGATCGTTGGGACCTGGCAACCAGTGTGGGCGCGACGGCCACCATGGTCGCGGCGCAGCGGGCCCTGTCCTCCGACGCGGAGTTGATCGACGACCCTTATGCGGCGCCGCTGGTGCGCGCCGTCGGGATCGACGTCTACGTCCGGATGGTCAACGGCGAAATCCCGGCCGGTGGAGCAGCCGAGTTCAATCCGCAGCGGATGGCGCGCAGCATGGCTTGTCGCACAAGGTTTTACGATGACTTCTTCCTGGAGTCGACTCGGAGCGGCATCGGTCAGGCGGTGATCCTGGCGTCGGGGCTCGATGCGCGCGCCTACCGCCTGCCGTGGCCGGCGGGCACCGTCGTCTACGAGGTCGACATGCCGGAGGTGATCGAGTTCAAGACCTTAACCCTCGAGGAGCTGGGCGCCGAGCCGACCGCCGAGCGGCGCACCGTCGCAGTCGACCTGCGCGACGACTGGGCGACCGCGCTGCGCCAGGCGGGACTCGATCCACAGGCTCCGTCGGCGTGGAGCGCCGAGGGACTGTTGGTGTACCTGCCGGAGTCGGCCCAGGACGCGCTCTTCGACAACATCACCGCCCTGAGCGCACCCGGCAGCCGGCTGGCCCTCGACTTCGTGCCTGACACCGCCGTTTTCACCGACCCGCGCTGGCGCGCCCACCACGACCGGATGAGCGAGCTCGGCTTCGAGGTCGACTTCAACGACCTCGTCTATCACGGCGAGCGCAGCCACATCGTCGACCACCTCAGCCAGCGCGGCTGGCGGACGTCGTCGCGGACGGTAGCGGAACTGCACGCGGCCAACGGCTTCGCCTACGCCGACGACGAGGTCGCCCGGGCCTTCGCGGACGTGACCTACAGCAGCGCGGTGCTCGGGTAAGCGCCGATCTGCCGAGACCATCACGCGCCGGTGCCCCCACCAGGGCTCGAACCTGGGACCTGCGGATTAAAAGTCCGTAGCTCTACCAACTGAGCTATAGGGGCCGCGGAGATTCAGGATACTTGGGCCGCAAACGGGGCTCGTTTGAGGATTGGGCCCGCGGTGACCTAAGCTGACGTGGCTCCTAACGAAACCTCGTTGTGAGTACCCCGGAGTGATTCGGTTCTGGCCCCCATCGTCTAGTGGCCTAGGACGCCGCCCTTTCACGGCGGTAGCACGGGTTCGAATCCCGTTGGGGGTACGCGACGCGGTGACGCGGAGCAGCAGCAAGGCCCTGTGGCGCAGTTGGTTAGCGCGCCGCCCTGTCACGGCGGAGGTCGCGGGTTCGAGTCCCGTCAGGGTCGCCAACTCGGCGAGGCACTTCATGCCTTCCGGCCAGGTAGCTCAGTCGGTACGAGCGTCCGCCTGAAAAGCGGAAGGTCGGCGGTTCGATCCCGCCCCTGGCCACCGTCAAAGCGTTTTAATGCGGTGTCAGTGCCCGCAACTCAGCCTGTCTCGACGCAATCGGCGATTCCGAGAGATGCGGTCAAGCGCGAGGCTGAGTCTGCGCCGTCCACACTCGACCGTCGAAATAGCGCATCATTTGCATGTCTTGCTGGTCGGGGTACCAGCCAGGTGCCAAACCGCTGGTCGCAACGGGCTGTTGTTGTACCACCGGCCGCTCGACAACCGGCCGTTCCGCGCGCGGGGCCGACACTGCGCGGACTACCGTGATGATCACCGCGACAATCGCGATGAGCACCAATATCCAGACAAGGGAATTCACAGCGCCAGCGATCATGAGCCTGCACCCTCTTGTTGCGGCGGTTCCAGTGCATCCTCTAATACCCTCACCCTTTGCCACCGAAACTCGCCGCGCATGCGCTCGACAGTGGTCGCTCGGCACTCCGAGTCGCCCACCGATGTGACCGCGGCCAGCCGGGCCGGCTGGCCGGCCGAGCCGGGGGGCGAGCTATGCCGATTTACGCCGGGAATTAAAGCCGTAATCTCCAAGCCGCGAAGCGCCGCCGGTGCGCTCTAGGCGTTCATCCAGCAGAGCATCCGCCGCGTCGATCGATGGCAACGGGCGGCCCAGTCGGCGAGCTGCATAGCGAAGGGCGGCAACTGATTGCAGCTCCGCGTCGATCGTGTCGATGTCGCGAATGGTGATGTCGCTGGGCATTGCGTCCTCCTGTCGGAGAAATCGTCGCCCCCCGGGTTCCTTTCAGTTACCCAGATTCATGGGCAATATTCCTGACACGCCGGCAATGGTTGGTGACCCATCTGACCGGCACGGTGCCCATGCGGTGCTTGCGGCGGCCAACCGCGACCGGCGAGGGTTCGAGAATCCGCATCAGTTCGGCCGGACCGCAAGAACTTCCGCGGGCACGTCGCCTTCGTCCGTGGCATCGGCCTCCGCGCGGGCTTACCGAGTTGCCTGTCGAATTCACCCCGGCGGATTGACCGGCCGTCACCGGCGCTACCCGAGCACCGGCAGCAGCAACCGCGACGACGAGCGCACCGTGTTCCAGCTGGACGTGCCGACGCTGGCATGGCGGAAGTTCATGATGGCCGGCGTCGACGGGTCCTGGTCGTCACTGGTGAGCGTGAGACGGATGCGGTGGCCGGCCTTGAAGCGTCGGGCGTTGGGCACCAATGGGATTCGGTACTCGACGTCCTCGCCCAGCGGCACCGCTCGGGGGTTGCGGCAGGGCAGCGCCGGCGCGCCGGGGCGACTGGCCGCCTCGTCGACCTCGCGCAGGCTGGCGCGCAGCCAGCCCGCGGTCACGTCGGTCGTTGCCCCGTCGGGTGCCACGTCGTGCAGCGTCGCGATCCACGCGGTGTCGATCGCCGTCGCCGAGGCGACCAGCCGCACTTCGATGTCGCCCACCACGTCCACGTCCTCGGTCAACGGCGCGCCGGTCCAGGTCAGCACCGAAGGCGGATCGATCTCGCTGGGTTTGATGCGGCCCAAACCCGCGCCCAGAACCATGAATTCGCGGCTGCCCGGCTCACCTTCGTCGGCGGCCAAACCACCGTCCGCGCGCAGGGCCAGTTCACGATGCGGGGCGGGGGCCGGTGGCCAGGAGTCGGCGGTTCGCCACCCGTCGGCGCCGGGCAGGAAGTATCGAATGGGTGGCCCATCGGTGATTCCGGTGTCGCGGCCCTTCAACCATTGGTCGTACCAGGCCAGGGCCTCGGTGTGCATGCTTTCCCAGGGCCAGGTCAGACCGAACTCACCGAGCATGCCCATCCGCACGCAGGCGTTGTCCGACAATCCTTTCCATGCGGCGAAGGTCGACGGCAGGTGTAACGGCACGTTCTGCCAATCGCAGCCCAGGTAGACCGGGATGTCGATCTCCTTGAGCAGTGGCAACAGGTTTCGTTCTTCCCACCAATCGTCACGCGTCGGGTGCTTGACCACCGCCTCCTGCCACAACTCGTCCCACGGGTGGGGATTGTGCGGCAGCCTGAGCAGCTGGCGCAGCATCGTGACCGCCGCCTCGCCGTTCTTGGTCTCGAATTTCTTATGGATGCCGGGGCTGTTCAGCGCGCGCCGCGCCAGTCCCACCGGCTTGCTGCGCCACAGTTTGTCGCTGCGGTCGGAGGTGAGGCCCATCATGGCGAGAAACGGTGTGATGAACGACGAACTCACCAGCCCGTGGTGGTTGGCGCCCTCGTACAGGTCGGCGGTCACGGCCAGGGGGAAGATCGCTTTGAGGTGCGGCGGACGCTCGACGGCCGCCTCGAGTTGGGTCATCGCGAAGTAGCTGATGCCGATCATGCCGACGTTGCCGTCGCACCACGGCTGCGCCGCGGTCCACTCGACGAGGTCGTACACGTCCCGGCGTTCCTGCGCGTCGAAGAAGTTGAATGAGCCCTCGGAGCCGCAGGTGCCGCGGAGGTTGGCGATGACGTGCGCGTAACCGCGCGGCACCCAGAAGTCCGTCCTGCCGGCCTCGACGAACCCCGCCGGGGCGCCGAGGTCCTGCATCTGCCGCGGGTACGGCGACGCCGCCAGCAGTGCCGGGAAGCGGCCGTCGGCATCGGGCCGGTGCACGTCGGCCAGAAGCGTTGTGCCGTCACGGACCGTGATCGCGGTATTGATGTCGGTGCGCGACGCGTACCGCGGCTCGCTGAGGTTTCGGTATTCGCGGCCGGTGGTCTGGGGGCCGTTGAGCGTGATCACAGTTTCACGCTATGTTGAAATTAGTTTCAACGCAAGATGAAACTTCGGCTATGGTGGCATGGTGCCGACGCGATCGACGACCCCCGGTCCGCGCGACGAGCGCGGCGTGCTGGCGGCGCGCATTCTGGCCGCCGCTCGCGACGAGTTCGCCGAACATGGCTGGGCCGGCACGGCCATCCGCGCCGTCGCTCGCACCGCCGACGTCGATCCGGCTCTGATCTACCACTACTTCGGCTCCAAGGAGGGCCTGCTCGACGCCGCCACCACGCCGCCGCAGAAGTGGCTCGACGCGGTATCCGCTACGTGGGCGACGCCCAAGGCGGACCTGGGCCGGCAGTTGATCCGCACCGTCTTGGACACCTGGACCGACGAGGAGGTCGGTCCCGTCCTGCGCGCCGTGGTGCTGACGGCCGCCCACGAGGACAAGACCCGGGAGAAGCTGCGGCTGATCGTTGAGCGGGGCCTGATCGGCGGTTCCACCCTTGGAGACGACGAGGGCGACCGACTGCGGCGCAGCGGGCTGATCGCCACCCAGCTGATCGGCTTCGCGTTGTTGCGCTTCGTCTGGAAGATCGAGCCGATCGCGTCGATGTCCGAGGAACAGGTGGTGGCCGCGGTCGCGCCGAACCTGCAGCGCTACGTCGAGGGCGACATCGCATAGGCGCTAACGCAACTCACGGCGACCAACGGCGACAATGACCGGATGCGTCTTTTGCGCCCGAACCTTGCACTCGCGGTCGCGGCGGGTCTGGTCCGTGTCGCGACCGCGCACGCCAGTCCCGACGTCCCGCCGGTGAGCGACGCGGCCCGCGCGGCCGGATTCGTCGACGTCCGCAGCGTGGTCCCCGACGCCATCATCGACCTGCGCTACGCGACCACCAACAACTTCACGCACACGCAGCTGTACCCGTCCGACGCCCGATGCCTGGTGCACCAGTCGATGGCGTCCGGACTGGCGACGGCCGCGACGGCGCTCCGGCCGCAGGGACATCTCCTCGTGTTCTGGGATTGCTATCGGCCCCACGACGTGCAGGTCAAGATGTTCAACGTCGTCCCCAACCCCGCGTGGGTCGCGCGCCCCGGCCAGTATGCGCACAGCCACGAGTCGGGGCGCTCGGTCGATGTGACGTTCACGACGGCAGAGCAGCCGTGCGCATCCGGGCTACACGCGCAGGGGCTTTGCCTGGCCGACATGGGCACCGATTTCGACGACTTCTCCTCGCGCGCAAACGCTTTCGCCACCCAGGGGGTGAGCGCCGACGCCCAGGCGAACCGCGCGGCGCTGCGCGACGCGATGAAGTACGGGGGGTTGGCGCCCTACTCCGGGGAGTGGTGGCACTTCGACGGCCCGGGCGCCGCGGTCGACCGGCCGATCCTGAATGTGCCCGTGGACTGATCTCATATTTCGAGACGAATATTTCAATATATGAGTCACGCCCGTAGGCTTCGGGCATGAACTGCGAAGACGGGGCCACCTACACGCACGGGCACCACGAGTCGGTGCTGCGGAGTCACCAGCGGCGCACCGCGGAGGACTCCGCGGCCTATCTGCTGCCGCACCTGAACTCGGGGCTGTCGGTCCTGGATGTCGGGTGCGGGCCCGGAACCATCACCGCCGATCTCGCGGCCCGGGTGGCGCCGGGTCCGGTGACGGCGGTCGACCAGTCGACCGACGTGCTCGATGTGGCCCGCGCCGAGGTCGAGCGACGCGGCCTGTCGAATGTTTCCTTCGCCACCGCCGACGTGCACCGGCTCGACTTCGCCGACGACGCCTTCGACGTGGTGCACGCGCACCAGGTGCTCCAGCACGTCGCCGACCCGGTGGGGGCGCTGCGGGAGATGAGGAGAGTGTGCGCGCCCGGCGGCCTGGTGGCGGCCCGCGACGCCGACTACGCGGGATTCATCTGGTTCCCGCAACTGCCGGCGCTCGACCTGTGGCGCGACCTTTACGAGCGGGCCGCGCGGGCCAACCGCGGCGAACCCGATGCCGGGCGACGGCTGCTGTCGTGGGCGCGGCAGGCGGGCTTCGCCGACGTCACCCCGACGAGCAGCCTGTGGTGCTACGCGACGCCCGCGACGCGCGAATGGTGGGGCGGGATGTGGGCCGACCGGATCCTGCACTCGCGGATCGCGAGCGACCTGTTGGAGTTGGGTCTGGCCACCAGTGCGCAGCTGGAGGAGATCTCCGCCGCGTGGCGCGACTGGGCGGCCGCCCCCGACGGCTGGATCGCCATTCCCCACGGCGAGATCCTCTGCCGGGTGTAGTGCGCACACAGGTTTGACCAGGTCAAGCGCGTGGTATTGGCATTCTCTTTTTTTGCAAGTACGTTATTCACCGATGGATAATATGGCCCACACTCCGTCGGGTATCCCGCTGCAGCCGGTCTATGGGCCGGCGGACGTCGGCGCGGAGCCTCCGCAACCGGGGGAGTTTCCCTTCACCCGGGGCAACTTCGCGTCCGGCTACCGGGGCAAGCTGTGGACCTTCCGCCAGTACTCCGGGTTCGGCACCGCCGAGGAATCTAATCGCCGGTACCGCTACCTCCTGGAACAAGGCGGGACCGGGTTGTCGGTGGCGCTCGACCTGCCTACCCAGTGTGGCTACGACTCCGACGACCCGGAGTTCGGCGAGGAGGTCGGCCGGGTGGGCGTCGCGGTCGACACGCTGGCCGATTTCGAGGTCCTGTTCGACGGCATCCCGCTGGACAAGCTCAGCACCAGCATGACGATCAACGGAACGGCGGCGATCCTGCTGGCGTTCTACGTCGCCGCCGCCGAGAAAAAGGGGATACCGCGCGCGAAGCTCACCGGAACCATCCAGAACGACATCCTCAAGGAGTACGCCTCGCGCGGGACCTGGATCTGGCCGCCGGAGCCGTCCCTGCGGCTGATCGCCGACACGATCGAGTTCTGCGCGGCCGAGGTGCCGAGGTTCAACGCGATTTCGGTGGCCGGGGCGCACTTCCGCGACGCGGGGGCGAACGCGGTGCAAGAGATGGCGTTCACCCTGGCCGACGGGGTGACCTACTGCGACACCGTGGTTGAGCGCGGCCGCATGACGATCGATCAGTTCGCGCCGCAGATCTCGTTCTTCTTCTACACCCACGGCGATTTCTTCGAGGAGATCGCCAAATACCGTGCGGGGCGCCGACGTTGGGCCACCATAGTCAAGGAGCGGTACGGGGCGACGGCTGACAAGGCGGCGATGTTCCGCTTCGGCTGCGTCTGTGGTGGCGCCTCGCTGTACGCACCACAGGCCCACAACAACATCGTCCGGGTGGCCTACGAGGCGATGGCCGCCGTGCTGGGCGGTGTCCAGTCGATGTTCACCGCGGCCTGGGACGAGCCGTTCGCCCTGCCGACCGAGGAAACCACCACGCTGGCGCTGCGCACCCAGCAGATCCTCGCGCACGAAACCGGCGTGGCCAGCGTCGCCGACCCGTTGGGCGGCTCCTACTTCGTGGAGGCGCTGACCGACGCCACCGAGGCGCGCATCGTCGAGATCATGTCCGACCTCGAGCGGCACGGCGGAATGGTCCACGCCATCGAGGACGGCTATCTACAGGGTCTGATCGCCGACGAGGCATTCAAGGTCCACCAGGACATCGAATCCGGCGCTCGCCCGGTCGTCGGCGTGAACCGGTTCGTGACCGAAGAGCCCGAACACGATGTCGTCACCTATGAGCTCGACGCCGAAGGGCGCGATCTCCAGCTCAAGCGGCTCGCTAAAGTGAAGGCCGAAAGGGATTCGGCCGCAGTCAAATCCAGTCTCGCAGCACTATCGCGCGCCGCCGAAGGGGACGACAATCTGATGCACAACCTCATCGAGTGCGCCAACGCATACTGCACGGTCGGTGAAATGGTCTCCGCGCTCAAGGCGGTATGGGGCGAGTTCCAGCAACCGGTGGTGTTCTAATGGCGCCCCGGATCCTCGTCGCCAAACCGGGTCTGGACGGACACGACCGGGGCGCCAAGATCGTCGCCCGCACCCTGCGCGACGCCGGCTTCGAGGTGATCTACACCGGCATCCGGCAGCGCATCGAGGACATCGCCTCGATCGCCGTCCAGGAAGACGTGGCGGTCGTGGGCTTGAGCATTCTGTCCGGTGCTCACCTCGCACTCACCGCCCGCACCATCGAGGCCCTGCGGGCCGCCGACGCTTCCGACATCGCCGTCGTGGTCGGCGGAACCATCCCGCATGCCGACGTGCCCAAGCTGCTCGCCGCCGGTGCCGCCGCCGTTTTCCCCACCGGCACATCGCTCGATGTGCTCGTGCGCGAGATACGCGCGCTGACCGGAACCCCCGAGCCCGTTGCGGAGGAACAGTGCGCGTCGGAGTGATGATCGGCGCCGAGCGTGGCGACATGGCCCGCAAGGTGCACAAGCTGGCCTCCGACATCGAGTGGGCCGAATCCGCGGGTCTGGACACCGCGTGGATGCCGCAGGTTCCCGACGATTTCGACTGCCTGACCATGGTATCGCTGATGGCCGCGCACAGCTCGCGCATCGAGCTCGGCACGGCGGTGGTGCCGCTGCAAGCCCAGCATCCGATCGCCCTTGCCCGCCAAGCGCTTTCGACTCATGCCGTGACTGGCGGGCGGTTGGCGCTGGGCGTCGGACCGTCGCACCACTGGATCATCCGGGACATGCTCGGCTTGCCCTACGAGAAGCCGGCCGCCTACACCCGCGACTACCTGCAGGTGCTGGGCGCCGCCATCGCCGGGCCGGGACCGGTCGACGTCGAGAACGATTCGTTCACGGTGCACAATCCGCTGGCGATCGGGGCCGACGCCCCGATGCCGGTTTTGGTCGCAGCTCTGGGGCCGGTGATGTTGCAGATCGCCGGCGAGCTCGCCGACGGCACCGTGTTGTGGATGGCCGACGAGCGCGCGATCGGCGACCACATCGCGCCGAAGATCACCAAGGCCGCCGCGGACGCCGGGCGGCCCGCGCCGCGGATCGTCGCCGGCATCCCGGTATGCCTCTGTGAGCCGGCACGAGTCGAGGAGGCCAAGGAGCGGGCCAATCGGATCCTGGGTGAGGCCGAGGTGTCGCCCAACTATCAGCGCCTGCTGGAACGCGGCGACGCCCGTGATGTCGGTGACCTCTGTGCGGCCGGTGACGAGCAGGCGATCCTGACCCGGATGCGCCGCTTTGCCGACGCCGGTGTCACGGACCTGTCCGTGCGGCTGCTGCCGATCGGTGACAACCGCGACGAGCTGATCGCCTCCAAA
The DNA here is from genome assembly GCF_001667625.1 of Mycobacterium sp. E1715. Taxonomy (NCBI): domain Bacteria; kingdom Bacillati; phylum Actinomycetota; class Actinomycetes; order Mycobacteriales; family Mycobacteriaceae; genus Mycobacterium; species Mycobacterium sp. E1715. The sequence goes on along the minus strand of NZ_LZJJ01000508.1, from coordinate 396 downwards.
CGCCGCACGCGCGAGATGATCGCCACGCTCGCAACGGAATTGCGGTGACGCCTACCGGGCCGCTCGCGGGGATACGCATCCTCGAGGTCGGCACCATGCTGGCGGGACCGTACGCCACCATGCTGCTGGCCGATCTGGGCGCCGAGGTCACCAAGATCGAGCCGCGCGGCGGCGAGATCTCCCGCGGCGTCGGGCCCAGCTACTTCGCCAGCCTCAACCGCAACAAGTCGAGCATCTGCCTTGACCTGAACTCCGACCCCGGACAGCAACGGCTGGGCGAGCTGGTGGCCGAATCCCATGCGCTGCTGGTGAACTTGAAGCCGTCGGCGATCCGCCGGCTGGGATTGACTTATGAGAGATTGCGGCGGCACAACGAGCGGATCGTGTGCGTCGCGA
>NZ_LZJJ01000507.1:0-12906 GCF_001667625.1 Mycobacterium sp. E1715 | reverse complement strand
CGCCCGCGGTGAGCAGCCCGAAGGCCGCGATGATCCATTCCGCGGAATTCGGCGCCCAGACCGCGACGCGATCGCCCTTGTCGACGCCCAGCTCGGCGAAAGCGCCTGCTGCGCAACGGATTCTGTCGACGATCTCGGTGAAGGTGAAGCGCAGCGGACCGTCGACGACCGCTTCCGCGTCGCCGAAGCGGTCCGCCGCGCTCGAGACCATCGCGGGGATGGTCTCCCAATGCTGGCCGGCCGGCGCGCCAGTCACACCGTGACGAGCCGACCGAGGTTGCCACCCATGATCTTCGCCTGGTCGTCGACGGACAGGTGCGACAGCGCGTTGACGTAGAACGTCGGCTCCGCAAGCCCCTCCGGGTGCGGCCAGTCCGAGCCGTACAGCACCTGATCCACCCCGACGAGGCTGATCAGGTCGTCGATGCCGTCCTCGAAGAACGGGCTGACGTGGATCCGGTTCTTGACCATCTCGACGGGGTCGCTCGGGAACGCCTCCGGCGCCTTGCGGAAGACCTCGGCGAGGCCGTCGAGCAGCGGGGTCATCCACTTCGAACCCGCCTCGACGATCGCGACCTTCAGCTTGGGGTGGCGATAGAGCGCGCCGTGGATCACCCACGAGCCCACCGCATCCTGGATCGGCCGCCACTCGTTGAGGATGCCCATCGCGTTGGTCTGGAACGGCAACATTTCCTGTTCGGCCCCGTCCCACTCGGAGGTGTAGCGGGAGTAGCCGCTGTCGCTGGAATGCATGCCGACCAGGACGTCGTGCTCGACGACGCGCTCCCAGAACGGGTCGAACTCCGGCAGGGCGAACGACCGGGGGCCGCGGAAGCCGGGGACCGGAGCCGGGCGCACCAGAATGCAGCGGGCACCGCGCTTGACCGCCCATTCCAGCTCCTCGATCGCCTTCTCGACGATCGGCAGGGTGATGACCGGCGTGGTGAAGATGCGGTTCTGGTAGTTGAACCCCCAGACGTCGTCGAGCCACTCGTTCAGCGCGTGGACCAGGACGTGGATGGCGACCGGGTCGTCGCGCAGCCGCTCCTCGAGCAGGCTGGCCAGCGTCGGGAACATCAGGGTGCGGTCCAGACCCAGCTCGTTCATCTTCTCCAGCCGCGGGCCGGGTTCGAAGAACGCCGGAATCGCGCGCATCGGCTCGCCGAACAGTTCGCGCTTGGTTTTGCCCTCCGGGTTGCCGTACTTGAAGTACTCCTCCCAGGCGCCCGGCCGGGCGACGACCTCGAAGGTCGGGTTGGGGATGTAGTTGCTGATGTGGCCGCGGATCGCGATCTTCGTCCGCCCGTTGACCTGCACGTACTGGACGTAGTCCTGGTACGCCTTGGGCAGGTATTTGGTCAGCGCCTCCGGCGGCTCGTAGAGGTGGTTGTCCGCGTCAAAGATCGGGAACGGGACGTCTTCACGATGCGACAACTGGCCCATGGAATCCTCCTTCTTGATTTACGAGAATACTATTCTCTACGGGCGTCGAATCGCAACGCCGCCCGCCGATTGCGGTTCCGAGCGGTCAGCAGGTGACGACGATTTTGAACGTCGCGGTGGCCGGCTCACCGGGTTTGTCGGTCTTGTAGCCGTTGGCGGTGCCGCTGACGGTGAACTTGTCACCGGTAACGCTCAGGTCGGCGTTGCCGCCGTCGCCCCGGGAGTACATCCCGCTGAACCCGCCCAGGTTCTGGATGCGGACGGACTCGGCGGACGCGGGTTGCGCGTTTTCGTCGATGACGATCTTGGCGCCGGCGAAGTTGCCGCCGATGTCGATCGTCCGGGTCCACTGCAACTGGCCGCACTTCACGATGTGGAAGGTTCGGTCGTTACCGTCGACCGTCACCGAGGCGGTGCTGGAGATCTGGGTCGACGGTCGCGACGCGCAACCCGCAAGTGCGGCGACGGCCAGTGCCGCCGCGACCGTGGCCACGCTTCGATCCAGCACCCGAGCACCCCTGTCTTCGTTGACGATAGCCCTTCGGCCTGCGACGACGATGTTATTCTCGCACCGAGAGAATGCCAATATCGTGCATTTTCATCCGAGGAGCGAATGACGCATGGTGGACCTGGAGATCGACGACGGGTTGGCGGTGCTGACCATCGATCGCCCGCAAGCGCGCAATGCCATCGCGCTGGACACCATGCAGCAGCTGGAGAAGGCGCTCGACGCGGCGGCGGGCGCCAAAGCCCTGGTGATCAAGGGCGCGGGTGATCGGGCCTTCGTATCCGGCGGCGACCTCAAGGAGCTGCGCGCACTGCGGACGGAAGAGGATGCCGCGGCGATGGCCAAGCGGATGCGAGCGATATGCGACCAATTGGCCAGCTTCCCGGCGCCGGTGATCGCCGCGCTGAATGGCCACGCCTTCGGCGGCGGCGCCGAAGTCGCGGTCGCCGCCGACATCCGGCTGGCGGCCGACGACGTCAAGATCGCCTTCAACCAGGTGGAGCTGGAGATCATGCCGGCCTGGGGCGGCGCCGAGCGGCTGGCCGCGCTCGTCGGCAAGAGCAGGGCGCTGTTGCTGGCCGGCACCGGAACCGCCCTCACGGCGGCCGAGGCGCAACGAGTCGGCCTGGTCGATCGGGTGCTGCCGCGCGCGGAGTTCGACGCGGGATGGCAATCCGTCGCCAGGTCGTTGGCCCGGCACCCGGCGACCGAGATAAAGCGCGTAATCAGCGGGGTTTCGGCCGACGAAGCGATAGCATCCTTTGCGCGGCTGTGGGTCGCCGACGCACACTGGCGGGCCGCGGAGCGAGTCATGAACCGCACCACGAGTGCGGGACGGGCGGCTGGAGGAGCGAGATGACGGACAGACGATTGGGCGTGGGCGCAGCGACCCTGTCCGCGTTGCTGGTTGGTGCGACCGGTTCGGTCGTGAGCGCCGCGCACGCCGTCGCCGACCCGGCGATGCACCACGTCAAGTACACCGTCACCGCGCAGAATCCGATCTACACCGACATCTATTACCTGGACCACCAGCCGGAGAAGTTCTCCGACTACAGCCACAACCCCTACTCCTTCACGCCGCACGTCGATGTCGATCTCGGCCCGGGCAAACCGTGGAGCTTCGACCTGGACATGTCCAACCCCGATGACTACGCGATGGTCGTGGCGAGCACGGGCACCGAGCCCGGCACGCCGGGGCTTCACTGTGATCTGGCGGTGGACGGAGCCGTCGTCGTGTCCAAGGACGGCCCCAAAGGCGTGCTCTGCTCGCTGCGCAACTGGTGAACTACCCAGGTCGGCGGGACATCCTCGATCGGTCGCGGCTCGCCCTCTAGGCGACGCAGGTATTGCTCGACCAACTCCACGGTCTCGGCGTGACCGCCGGACATGCCGATCGCCTGCTCGAGCACCAGCATGCGCGACAAACTGGTCATCAGCACCGTCCAGACCACCGCCGGCACGTCCTCGTTGCCCGCGCCGTAACGCTGCAACGCGGCGGCCACCGCTTTGCGCTGCTCCTCGCGGAAACGTTCGGCGTAGTAGGCGATCTCGGCCCGCATGTCTTTGCGATGATTGGCCAACGCCATGAATTCCATCGAAATCCGGGTGAAGCCCGGATCGGTGCCGAACCGCCAGAGCGCCCACAAGGGTTGCGGCGATTGCAGCAGCTGGGCCTGCGCCTGCAGTCCTTCGTCGGCGCGGCGGCGGAAGACCTCCAGAAACAGCTCCTCCATGGTGCGGAAGTAGTAGTGCACCAACTGCGGTTTCAGCCCCGCCTTGTTCGCGAGGCGGCGTGACGTCACGGCGGCATAGCCCTCTTCGAGCATCAGCTGCTCGGCCGCGTCGAGCAGCAGGCCGCGATTCTTCGCGTCCGGCGCCCCGATCCGGCGGGCCGCAGAAGCAGATGTCATGCCGTCACTCCATGCTCTCGAGATTCCGGTGTCGACCTAGTCAAATCGTAGCCAGGTCATCGCTCTGCCCCGGCGTTGCGATCTTGACCCTGACATTACCGCCATGCTAAGCAGGTGCTCAGCACATTTCGGTTTCGAGATCGCGCGGCCCCATGCCCCTGCCGCCGAACACAGCCGGTAATCCAAGCCAGGGAGACGCAATCCGATGAGCGATTACGAGTCGATCGACTTCTTCACCGACCCGTCTCTGGTGCCCGATCCGCACCCCTACTTCGATTACCTGCGCAGCCAGAACCCGGTGTTGCGGCTGCCGCACTATGGCGTCGTCGCGGTTACGGGCTACGACGAAGCCTGCGAGATCTACAAGGATCCCGACACGTTCTCCAACATCGTCGCGCTGGGCGGCCCGTTCCCGCCGCTGCCGTTCACGCCCGAAGGCGACGACATCAGCGCCCAGATCGATGCGCACCGCAGCTCCTTCCCCATGTTCGAGCACATGGTCACCATGGATCCGCCGGACCACACCAAGGCCCGGTCCGTGCTGGCCAAGCTGCTGACCCCCAGCCGGCTGAAGCACAACGAGGAGTTCATGTGGCGCCTGGCCGACCGGCAGCTCGACGAGTTCCTGCAGAACGGCGAGTGCGAGTTCATCGCCGAATACTCAAAGCCGTTCGCCACCTTGGTGATCGCCGACCTGCTCGGCGTGCCCGAGGAAGACCACAAGGAGTTCCGCTCAGTCCTCGGTGCCGATAGGCCCGGTCGAGTGGGCGCCCTCGACCACGAGTCGGTCGGCATCAACCCGCTGGAGTGGCTCGACGACAAGTTCTGCAACTACATCGAGGACCGGCGGCGCGAGCCGCGTAACGACGTGTTGACCTCGCTCGCCTCGGCGAAGTATCCGGACGGGTCGACGCCCCCGGTGATCGAGGTGGTCCGCTCGGCGACGTTCCTGTTCGCCGCGGGCCAGGAGACGACGGCCAAGCTGCTCAGCGCGGCACTTCAGGTGCTCGGTGACCGACCGGACATCCAGCAGGAGCTGCGCGAGGACCGCAGCCTGATCCCGGGGTTCATCGAGGAATCGTTACGGATGGACAGCCCCGTCAAGAGCGACTCGCGGCTGGCCCGCAAGGCCACCACCGTCGGGGGTGTCGACATCCCCGCCGGCACGGTGGTGATGATCCTGCCGGGCGCCGCGAACCGCGACCCGCGTCGGTTCTCCAACCCGCACGAATTCGACCTGCGCCGCAAGAACGTTCGCGAGCACATGGCGTTCGCCCGGGGTGTCCACTCCTGTCCGGGCGGTCCGCTCGCCCGAGTCGAGGGCCGCGTTTCGATCGAACGCATCCTGGACCGGATGCCGCACATCGAGATCGACGAAGCCCATCACGGCCCGGCCGCCGAGCGTCGCTACACCTACGAGCCGACGTACATCCTGCGCGGCCTGAGCGAACTCCACCTCACGTTCACCACCGCGGACGCGGTCGCGGTCGCGGGCTGAATCAGAGGTACAAGCCGACGAAGTAACAGCTGAGCAGGGCGACGCCCATCAGCAGCACCCACGCGTCCGTAAGCCGGCACAGCAGCACGGGAGCGTTGCGCACCTCCATGAACTCTCGAAAAATGATGCGCACCTTGACAAGTGCGATCACGATGACGCTCGACGTGACCACTGCGCTGGATCTCAGCGATCCGCCCGCGGAATGGTCTAGCCACAGGTAGCCGAGGGTCAGGGCCGCCAGGATCGTCCACACCACCAGCAGCCGTTTGTTGAATTTGATTCCGATCACCTCACCACATACAGCAACGCGAAGATGAGTACCCACAGGAAATCGACGGTGTGCCAGTAGGTCGCGCAGGTTTCGACGAGCTGCTGAGATTCCCGCGTTTCGTGGGCTTTTCGCGCCTTCCCGCGAAGTTGGTAGACGATGACGCCGAGGGCGACGAAACCGATCAGCAGGTGTACGAAGTGGATGCCGGTGAGGAAGAAATAATAGGTGAAAAAATCGTTGCTGCCCAAACCGTTACCCGTGCCGACCAGTCGGGCCCACTCGAAGACCTTGCCGAGCAGGAAGACCACCGCGAACCCCGCCGTGATGAACGCGTCCCGCAGTGCCGCCGGGTAGGCGCCGGCGCGGGCGGACTGGACACACCGCGCCACCGACCACGAGCTCAGGAGCAGGACAAGGGTGTTGAATACCCCGATGCGCAGGTCGAGGTGCGCCTGCGACTGCAGAAACAGCTCGGGATCGCGAGCCCGGGAGAACAGATAGAAGCCGAAATACGCTGTGAAGACCAGTGTCTCGAACAGCACGAAGGCCCACATGTCGGGTTGACCGGGCACGAATCTGGATCGTTGGTTCTCGTCGGCCACCTCGGTCATCAGGCAGCTGCCTCTTTTGCCGGCAGCTTGGGCAGTGGTCCGGTACCGAAGTCTTCGCGGCGGATCATTTGAAATAGCATCACGATGAAAGTGACTTGGTAGACGCCGAATACGACCATGTCCAGCCACCAGGCAATCTCGCCGTCCCACGCGAACACGCCGCGCCGGAAGATCCAGCACGGTGCCACCACCACCTCGGTCAGCGCGTTGCACAGGTTCAAATACCCGAACCACTTGGGGAACACCCGATTCTTGTCGAGCAGGATGGCGACCATCCAGATCAGCGAGCCGATCAGGAACACCCCCATGGTGCCGTCGAAGGACAAGAAGGCGAAGTCGTACAGCCAGCCGATCGCCTCGGGGTCGCGCTCGGGTCGCAGGGTGCCGACGATCAGCGCGATGTTGAGCAGCAGCATGCCGGGAACAGCGCTGAGCGAATAGATGAGCAGATATGAATACGCGAAGGCGCGGCTGACCGACATGCGCCGCATCGAGTACGCGATGATCGCATTGTTGAACGCGATCATGCCGCTGATCGCGAAGATGATGCCGAAGCCGACCGGTATCCCAAGATGGCGCTCGGAGAACCAGTGCGCCTGCGTGGCGAGATCCCAGGTGGGCTCCGGCGGGGGCTGGACCTGCGCCACGATGAAGAACATCGGGAAAAAGATGGTGTAGAACACCATCAGGGCCCCCCACGCCAACCACAGTTCTCGCTTGGGGTTATGCCTGATGTGCCAGCGGATTCGCTCGGGCAGCGAGCCCGCGGGGGGTGGGGCCGGGGAAGTCGGCGGTGTGATCACCGCGCTCATGCGCCAACCAATTCGCCTGCGGGCCCGTGGTTCTCGGCGCGCTCGCGATATAGGGCACGCGCCAGGACAACGCCCATCACGACGATCCAGACGGCGATCGCAGCGTTTTTCACCCAGAACGACAGGAAGCCGTCCCACGCCAGCGGCCCGGTCAACGAGACGCCGACGAACGCGGCGGGGACCAATGCGGCTGCCACCAGAAGGTTGAAGTAAGCCACCCAGCGACCGAAGACCGGGCGCGGCTGATCATCGAAATAGATTGCCAGGGCGAGGATCACGCTCTGGCCGATCAGGAAAGGAACCAGGATCGTGAAGGTGATCCAGCCGAAGTCGTTGAGCAGCTGGGTCAGCCCGGGGCTGCGTTCCGGACGAAAGGCGGCCAGTAACCAGCAGACGTTGGCGACGAGGAAGAGGGTCGGGCCGCCGGCCGCACAACCCAGCATCGCGTAGGAGAAGATCGGCGTCCGGTGCGCCATCCGGCGGATCTGCAGCACGATCAGGGCCAGGATCGGGATCAGGCATACGCCGAACCAGTTGAACACGATCATGCTGTACCGGATCTCCGGCAGGTGGGCCGGATCGCGATAGAACGCGGCGACCTGTTCCGCGGACATCGACGGTGACATCGGCGGGTTGAAACCCGGGAAGAGAAGGAACGAGGTGATCCACAGGATCAGGGCCGCGGGCAGAGTCCACAGCAGGATCAGCTCACCGTCGGTCCGCCGCTGCGCGGCCCGCGTCCTCCCCCGGCCCGGTGCATCGCCCCCGTCGGCGTCGGACATCTGCACCCCTCCCGAAATCGGCTACACACACGGCTCGTCAGCGAAGCTAGCCGATCGGCTAGCTTCGGTCAAGGGCATCGTCTAGTCTCGGTGCGTGGGAACAGCGCGGCAACACCTCACCGGCGAGCAATTCTGGCTGATCGAGCACAGCCCGGCCCGGACGCGGGTACTCGATGCCGCGCTGGATCTGTTCGCTATGCACGGTGTCAGCGGCACGTCGCTGCAGATGATCGCCGACGCCGTCGGCATCACGAAAGCTGCTGTCTACCATCAGTTCCGGACCAAAGAGCAGATCGTCATCGCCGTGACCGAGCGCGAGCTCGGCCGGCTCGAGCCGGCACTCGAGGAGGCCGAAGCGTACGACGACGGCCCGCAAGCGCGAGATGCCTTGCTGGTCCGCGTGATTGAGATGGCCGTCCGTGACCGCCGGCTGGTGCGCACGCTGCAATTCGATCCCGTCGTAGTCCGATTGCTGGCCGAACACAAGCCGTTTCAGCTCTTCATGGACCGCCTGTACCGGGTGCTGCTCAGCGATGCCGGTCTGGACGGACGGATCGAAGCGGCCATGTTCTCCGGCGCGCTCAGCACCGCCGTCATGCATCCGCTGGTCGCCGACATCGACGACGACACATTGCTCGACCGGGTCACCGATTTGAGCCGACGCCTGCTGGGTCTGCCACGGGAAGGCCGCGGCTGACGCGGCTACGTGTCAGCGCGGACCCAACTGGCTATGCCGTCGTGAGCAATACAAATCAGGAACAGACCGTCAGGTGCCTGCGCGACGTAGTTCAAATAGTTCGGGCAGTTTGCGTTCTCCTCCTTGACCCCCGCCATCGGAGGTGAGCGGAACCAACGCGGCTGGTACCTCCTCGGCGAGCCGCAGAACATCAAGCGTCCGGGCTCCGAGGCGAACGAGACATAACCGTCGGCGACGCCGAAGGCGTAATAGGTGGTGTTGTCACACGGCGCGCCCAAAACCTGATGCGGCATGATCCCCGGGGTGCAGGCGGGGTAGTCGCAGACCGTCGGCCCCGCGAAGGATGGCGGCGCCGCCAGCAGGCCGGCGCCGACCAACGCGGCTGCCATCGCCACGATGAATCGCACCCAATTACTTTGCCACACCCGAAAAGAAAATTCTCCTGCTTGGAGAAGATGACGCAGGGCGAACGGGGGTGGGCGCCAGGCCGTCTCGAACGCCGCTCCGCGCGCCTCCCGGGGGGAGCAGTTCCGCATGTCAGGGGCACAACCCAGCCGTCCGGTGAAGGCGTTGACCCCAGGTCGGAGTGATAAGCTTCCTCCCCGTGCACGATCCGGTGGGACCCGACACCGACGATTGTGGTGACCCGAAGGATATGACCGATCCCGACGAACCGCAGTCAAACGCAGGGGCCGAGAGCGGCGACGTAGCGGCCGCATCCGGAGAGCATCCGGAAGAAGACGAAGTTGCCAAGGCTGAAGCGCGCGCCGCGGCGGCTCGGGCGCGCCTGGAGAGCCTGCGCGGGGCAGCCGAAACCGAGGACGCGGGGGACGACGCCCACGACGTCGAGCAGCGATCCGCGACGTCCACGCGGAAACGGCTACGTTTGCCGCGACGACCCAGGCGGCCACGGTGGCTACGGCGCCCAGGGCGGAAGACTGTAGCCGCCGGCATCGGCATCGTTCTCTTCTCCACTTCTCTCGCCGCGAGCGGCTACATGCTGTGGCAGCATCACACCGCGTTGCATAATCGCCAACTCGCCGCGGAGTTCAGTGCAGCCGCCCGGCAAGGGATTACGGCCTTCATGTCGATTGACCCCGATCACGCCAAGGAGAGTGTCCAGCGCGCCATCGATGCCTCCACGGGCGACCAGAAGGACCAGCTCTCCGTGCTGTCGCCCCTGATGGTCAAGAGGGCCGAGGAGACTAAGGTCGGCGCCAAGGTCACCATCGAAGCCGTCGCCGTCCAGTCGTTTAGCGACAATTCCGGAGTCGTGCTTGTGGCGGCGAAAACCGATCCCATTGGGCCAGATACCGCCAAACCGCCGCCCGCCCTGTTTCGGCTCAGCGTCAATATGGACCGCGACGGCGGCCAGCTCAAGATGTCGAAAGTTGAATTCGTGCGATGACTGTCGAACCCGGCTCGCCGCCGGACGGGACCGGAAAGGCGATTGACGGCGCCCATACTTCGCCCGACGGCGAGGACGGACTGGCGCGCGCTGGAGTGGGACCGGCGCGCTTGCACCGGCTGGCGGAGATCGGGCGCCGGGCCCGCCGGTATGCGGCGAGGTGGCGTTCGATCGTCGCGACAACGTTGGTTATTGCCGCACTGGGAGTCGCTGGCGGCGTGTACTTCATCGTGTACCGGCCGGATCAGCAGGTCGACGATGTGGCGGCGCACCGGGCGATCCAGGCGGCGTCAGATGGCGCCGTGGCGGTGTTGTCGTATTCCTATGACCATTTGAACCGCGATTTCAGCAACGCGAAGTCACATCTCACCGGTGACCTTCTGAGGTATTACAGCAAATTCAGCGACGATGTCGTCGCGCCGACGGCGCAGAAGGGACAGCTGACGGCCTCTGCCAAGGTGATTCGGGCCGCAATCTCGGAATTGCATCCCGATTCGGCCGTCGTGCTGGTTTTCGTCGACCAGACGACGAAAAGCGAGCAAAAGAAGGATCCTGAGAACACGCAGAGCAGCGTCCTGGTCACGCTGTGGAAAGTCAACGGCTCCTGGCTGATCGCGAAATTCGACCCCTCCGGATGAGCGCGGCTGATCTTGCCCTAACCGTTAACCGGCGGCCCGAAGCGGTGTAACGTCATCGCTCAAGAGCGCCGCAACCGACGGCGAAAAGGTGCCACAGGCACTCTCGGATTACCCGGTTCGAGGAGCAGCCGATGCGTCCAGCCAAAACACTCAGCACTGCAACGCTGGTGGCTCTCACCGCCTTCGGCGGTCTGAGCACTGCGCCCACGGCCAAGGCTATAACCAAGGAAGACGTGGCGATCAATGGGACTTACCGTGCCACGTCCATCGGCGACTGGGCCCAGAGAAATGACCAGTACTTCGGCGAACCGACGGTCTACCAAGTATGGACCATCAACTCGACGTGCGAAACCACCCAGGAGTGCCATGGCACGGTCACGAGCGACCAGGGTTGGAGCGCGCCCATGTATATGAACGATGGCCAGATGTGGAAGGTGAAACGCGAAGTGCCGAACTGGGAGCGGTGCGAAGACGGTACCGCGTTCCCCGGGATGCAGGCCTTCTTTTTCTACCCGGTGAATGACAATGGTGGATTCCAACTCGGGTCGCGCGTCTTCTCGGGCAAGGACAAGACCGTCGGCCCAAGCGGCGCCTGCGGGCAGAACAATTGGCTTGATATCACGATGCCGTTGCGCCTGGACCAGCTCTCCTGACCGGGCGGTCGTAGCCGCAGGCCAGCCCTGCCGACCGCTTCATGTCGGGGCGAATTCAGGTGGGAAGCATGTCCTTCCACGTCCTGGGCGCTTTCGGAGCAACGAGGTCCGACTGCTGATACAGCTTCCCATCCGGGCCGACATAACGACCGGTGCGCGGATCGTACTTTGCCACCACGACCGAGGGCGCGGGTTTGGATGCGTTGGCTCCGAACGAGCTTGGCGCAGCCTGGGGTCCTCCGCCGCCAGCTGTGTCTGCAGGTGCCGGATCGGAAGGAACGGGCGGGGCCGGCGGCGGTGCCGGCGCAGCGGGCGGTGCGGGAAGCTCTCCCGGCGCAGGGACGTCGAGTGGCGCGAAGGGCGGAAGGTCCGCCGACATTCTCGACATGGGCGCCAGCGCAGGGGGTCCGGACGAAGGCATGGGCGGTACAGCAGCTCCCACCGTGCCCGGTGGGGGATTTTCACCCCGGGGCCCCGCGGGTGCGCCGCGCGGCACCGCCCCAGGCGGCAGCGGCGTTCCCTCGACTGGGCCGAAAATCCTGTCGTTGGTGGTGATCCGGTCATCGGGCGGGACGCCCTGGGCTAGTAGATTCGGATCCAGCGGATAGGGACCGAGGGCGTGCTGGCGCATCGCCAGCGGCATGAACGGCTTGTCGCTGTTACAGATTTCGACGGTCGGCGCCCGCTTACCCGGGTGACCCATGCAGGGGTAGTTGCGGGCGCCGCGAACCGCGATCGGTGAATCCTGCGGGAGTTTGCAATACAACCCGTCCGGTGTGTCCATGTCGGTGAGGTCGTCCGGGGATCGCCATGTGTTGGGCGGCATGAAGCCGACCGTGCAGATGGGTGGATCCTCGACCGTGGCTGCGAAGTCACCGTAAGCCCTACCGTCGGGGTGGTTCTCACCCGCAGCGGCCTGCTCGATCGCGACGCCCGACGGAAGCAATACGAGCAGCTGCTCGAGCGAGGGATGGTAGGTGACGCCGATCTGGCCGATGGTGGTGAGGTTGGCAAGCAACACCGGCAGCGTCGGTTTGATTTGTTCGAAAAGCCGGGAGGCTTCGTTCGCAGTCTCCGGACCCGTTTGCAGGATGGTGCGGAAGTGGGAATCGTTGGTCACCAGCGTATCCGAAATGCCCGCGAAGCTGCGCGCCCACGTTCTTATCGAATCGAGGGTGCGCGCCTGGGTGTCCAGCAGCGGCCCGGTGTCTTCGGTGAGGGCCCGGGTGCGATCGACCACGCCGTTGGCGTCGCGGGACAACGTCTGTGAGGAGTCGAGCAGTGACCCCAGGTCGTAACCGGAACCGTTGAAGCCCTGGAACGACTCGTCGAGTAATTGGCCGAGTTTGGTCTTCGGGATGCTCTGGACCAACGCATTGACCTGCTCGAGCATTGGGGCGACCGGTTGCGGAATTGTCGTGTCGCGCATGGCAATAACCGAGCCGTCGTGCAGGTAGGGCGGCGAGTCGTTTCTGGGCCGAAGGTCCACGTACTGTTCACCCACCGCGGAGACACTGAGCACCTCGGCGGTCAAGTCCGCGGGGACCTTGGGTGAAGTGCTAAGCGACAGCGTCGCTTTGGCGCCGGTCGGTGTCAAACCCACGGCGGTGACCTTGCCGAGCTGAACTCCACGATAGGTCACGTTGGAGAACCGATAGAGGCCGCCGGTGGCCGG
>NZ_LZJJ01000506.1:0-630 GCF_001667625.1 Mycobacterium sp. E1715 | reverse complement strand
ACCGGCCGCGGTCGGCGCGGGCGCGGCCATCACGGCTGCGTCCAACGGGGCCGCCGTCGCGCCGGCGGAGTCCGGCGGTGAGGCCGAAGCCGAGACCCTGACCGACAGCCTGACCAACCGGTATTTCTCGGCGAGCATGGGCAAGTGGTCGCCGGACTCGGGCGAGACGGTCGCGGAGCGCCTGGGGCTGATCGTCGGCTCCGCCATGGGTTACGAGCCCGAGGACCTGCCGTGGGAGGTGCCCCTGATCGAGCTCGGGCTGGACTCGCTGATGGCGGTGCGGATCAAGAACCGCGTCGAGTACGACTTCGACCTGCCGCCGATCCAACTGACGGCCGTTCGGGACGCCAACCTCTACAACATCGAGGAGCTGATCAAGTACGCGGTCGAGCACCGCGACGAGGTCGAGCAGCTGCACGAGTACCAGCAGAGCCACTCGCCCGAGGAGATCGCCAAGGCCCAGGCGCAATTGATGAGCGGCGCCTCGCCCGCGACGATCGCCGCGCCCGCGCCCGACCCGCAGGCGGAGCCCGAGACCCAGCCGGCGCCGCCGCCGGCCTCGGACGTGCCGATCCCGCCGCCGCCCACCGACCCGACCGGGCCGAAGGCGAACGGCGGGCAGCCCGCACC
>NZ_LZJJ01000505.1:0-916 GCF_001667625.1 Mycobacterium sp. E1715 | reverse complement strand
GTCCAAAACCACTACGACACCGCCGACATCCTGCCGCTCACCGCACTCCAAGAAGGACTGCTCTTCCACGCCACCACCGCTCGGGATCTCGGCGATCTGTACGCGATGCAACTCGACGTCACGGTCGCCGGCCCACTCGACCCGCGCCGGCTGCACGACGCCGTCCGCGCCGTCGTCGAGCGCCACCCCAACCTGGCCGCTCGGTTCTGCCGGCAGTTCGACCAACCGGTTCAAATCATTCCGGCCCACCCCTTGGCGATATGGCGAACGAACTGGTGCTCTTGGGACCGGGCTTGAGCCGGCCCGGCGGACCGACGAGGGTGGGGGCGTCAAGGCCGGCGAGCGCTTGGGCCCAGGCGTCGCGGGCGGCGTCGAGGTCGCGCTCGGCCAGCCAGCTGACGAACCGGCGATAGGGTGTCGCGGCCGGCAGTTGCCGGCCTTGGTAGCAGCCGAAAATCTCGTGCAGCAGGATCGGTAGCGACCACCCGTCGAGCACGATGTGGTGGAACGTCAGCACAATTCGATGGAGGCTCTCTCCGGTGCGAAGCAGAGCAACCCGGAAGACGGGTCCGGCGGTGAGGTCACCGACCGCGGCCCGTTCGTCGGCGCAAATCCCTTCGATCCGATCATCGGCTTCGACGGCCTCGTATCGCCATACCGCCAAGGGGTGGGCCGGAATGATTTGAACCGGTTGGTCGAACTGCCGGCAGAACCGAGCGGCCAGGTTGGGGTGGCGCTCGACGACGGCGCGGACGGCGTCGTGCAGCCGGCGCGGGTCGAGTGGGCCGGCGACCGTGACGTCGAGTTGCATCGCGTACAGATCGCCGAGATCCCGAGCGGTGGTGGCGTGGAAGAGCAGTCCTTCTTGGAGTGCGGTGAGCGGCAGGATGTCGGCGGTGTCGTAGTGGTTTTGGAG
>NZ_LZJJ01000504.1:0-740 GCF_001667625.1 Mycobacterium sp. E1715 | reverse complement strand
GCGCCTCCCGGCAGGCCTGGGAATGGGCCGACGCGACTGACTGGAAGCCCTGAGCCACCATGCCGTTCGTCGACGACATCCTCGGCCCGCGGCGGCCCTTCGTGGACGGCGGGCCACAGTCGCTGCCGGGCGTACGGCGACGCACCAGCACGATCGACACCCATCCGGATGGGGTGCGCGGCTCCGTGGCGGACCTGCGGGCGCGTGACGTGGTCGGCGCCGAGGACGGACGTGTCGAGATCCTCGGCGAGGTCCGAGTGAGGGCGCACCTCACCGATCAAGTCGTCGACGACATCACCGCGCCCGCCGGTCTGGACGCCTTGCTGGGCTGTCGTGTCGGCGCGGGATTTCGGGCGACGGTCAGCCGGCTGTTCCCTGAGGAAGTAGTGCGGGCCAGCCTGCTGAATCTGTTGCTCGACGACTGGGTCGGTGCCGCGCTCGTGTCCGGATACGCCGCCCAATACGCGGCGATCGTCGAGGGCGTCGAAGAGAAGATGCCACTGGGCATCGCCGACCGAATGGCCGGGATCTGCGCATCCCGCGCGCTCGGAGCGGTTCCACTTCGTGTAGTCCGCTCAGCGGCGGCGCCACCGGGCCGCGGCCCGTCGGGATGACATCGTGCCGCCGGGTGAATGCGATCAGCGACGCGTCCGGTGCGAAACCTGCGCAGATCCCGGCCATTCGGTCGGCGATGCCCAGTGGCATCTTCTCTTCGACGCCCTCGACGATCGCCGCGTATT
>NZ_LZJJ01000503.1:0-2622 GCF_001667625.1 Mycobacterium sp. E1715 | reverse complement strand
CTCCTCCATCTCCGGCCTCACCGGTTCGCGGTGGCTGGCCCACTACACCGCCACCAGCGGCTACCTGGACGCCCTGGCGTACGCGCGGCACGTGATGGGATTGTCGGCGACGACGGTCAACTGGGGACTGTGGAAATCCCTGTCCGACGCCGAGCACCAATTCGGCCAGGTCAGCATGGGTTCGGGGCTGGTGCCCATGAACGACGAGGTCGCCATCGGCGCTCTGCCGCGGGCCATGAGCCCCGCCGCAGGCGTGCATTCCATTGTGGTAGAAGCGGATTGGCCACTGCTCGCGGCCGCCTACCGCACCCGCGGCGCGCTGCACATCGTCGACGACCTGCTTCCGGTGCCCGGCGAAACCGCCATGCCCGCAAGCGAATTCCGCGTCGGCCTGAGTAAGTGCCCGCCCGAACGCCGCCACGACATGCTGCTGGACCACGTCGGGTTGCTGGCGGCCGGGGTGATGGGGCTACCACCCAGCGAGTCGCTGGATCCCTCGATCGGCTTCTTCCAGCTCGGAATGGACTCCCTGATGAGCGTCACGCTGCAGCGCGCGTTGTCGGACAGTCTCGGTGAATTCCTGCCGGCTTCGGTGATCTTCGACTACCCGACCGTGTACAGCCTCACCGACTACTTGGCGACGATGCTGCCCGAACTCGCCGAACCGGATGCCGAACCCGCCTCCGACGTCTACGACGAACTCACCGAAGCCGAGTTGTTGGAACACCTTTCGGAACGACTCAGAGGAACGCGATGACCACCTCGACACCGGACCGCCGGGCGATCATCACCGAGGCGCTGCACAAGATCGACGATCTGAGCGCCCGGCTGGAGATCGCCGAGAAGGCCGGCACCGAGCCGATCGCGGTGATCGGGATGGGCTGCCGGTTGCCCGGCGGGGTGGACAACCCGGACCAATTCTGGGAATTGCTGCGCGACGGGCGAAGCGGCATCGTGCCGGTGCCGCCCGAGCGCTGGGACGCGGACGCCCTGTACACCGACGACCACACCGTGCCGGGAACCATCTGCAACCGCGAAGGCGGCTTCCTTTCCACTTGGCAGCCGGACGAATTCGACGCCGAGTTTTTCTCCATCACCCCACGCGAGGCGGCGGCGATGGATCCACAACAGCGGCTGTTCCTCGAGGTGGCCTGGGAGGCGCTGGAAGACGCGGGGATTCCGCCGCATACCATCCGCGGCACCCAGACCTCGGTGTACGTCGGTGTGACGGCCTACGACTACATGCTCACGCTCTCCGAGGCGATGCGACCCGAGGAGCTCGACGCCTACGTCCTGACGGGCAACTCCGCCAACTTCGCCGCGGGCCGGATGGCGTACCTGCTCGGCGCACGCGGCCCGGCGATGGTCCTCGACACGGCGTGCTCGTCGTCGCTGGTGGCGATTCACCTGGCCTGCCAGAGCCTGCGCTGGAACGAAAGTGACACGGCCTTGGTCGGCGGCACCAACCTGCTGCTGAGCCCCGGCACCAGCATCGCCTGCTCACGGTGGGGCATGTTGTCGCCCGCGGGGCAGTGCAAGACGTTCGACGCCGACGCCGACGGCTACGTGCGCAGCGAGGGCTGCGGGGTGGTCGTGCTCAAGCGGCTGTCCGACGCGCAACGCGACGGCAATCGCATCCTCGCCGTGGTTCGCGGTTCGGCCGTCAACCAGGACGGCGCCAGCAGCGGCGTCACCGTTCCCAACGGCCCCGCGCAGCAGGCGCTGCTTCGGCAGGCGCTGACCTCGGCCAAGTTGACCCCGGCCGAGATCGACTACATCGAGGCGCACGGGACGGGCACGCCGCTCGGCGACCCGATCGAACTCGATTCCCTGAGCAAGGTTTTCGCCGACCGCGAGGGCCGCGCGCCGCTGGTGCTGGGGGCGGTCAAGACCAATCTCGGTCACCTGGAGGCGGCGGCCGGCATCACCGGGTTCATGAAGACGGTGCTGGCCGTCCGCAACGGTCGCATCCCGCGCAACCTGAACTTCCGCGAGCTCACGCCCCACGCCAGCGAGGACGTGTCGCGGCTGACGATCACCACCGAAGACATGGAGTGGCCGGAGAGCGGGCAGCCCCGCCGGGCCGGCGTGTCGTCGTTCGGCGTGAGCGGGACTAACGCGCATGTCGTGATCGAGCAAGCGCCGGAAGTCATTCCGGACCGCCGTGGCTCAGAGCCGGCGGTGTCGACGTTGGTGGTGTCGGGCAGGACTCCGCAGCGGGTGGCCGCGACGGCCTCGGTGCTGGCCGACTGGCTGGACGGTCCGGGCGCCACGCTGCCGCTGGCCGGCGTGGCGCACACCCTCAACCATCACCGGGCCCGGCACGCCGCGTTCGCCACGGTGGCCGCCGTCGATCGGGACCAGGCGGTCGCGGGGTTGCGCGCGCTGGCGGCCGGTGAGCCGGCCACCGGCCTGGTGGGTTGCCGCGAGGGCGCGGTCGGGCCGGGCACGGTGTTCGTCTACTCCGGGCGCGGGTCGCAATGGGCCGGCATGGGCCGCCGGCTGCTCGCCGACGAGCCGGCCTTCGCCGCGGCGGTCGACGAGTTGGAGCCCGATTTCGTTGCCCAGGCCGGGTTTTCGCTGCGCGAGGTGATCGCCACCGGCAGCGAACTGGTCGGCATC
>NZ_LZJJ01000502.1:0-13711 GCF_001667625.1 Mycobacterium sp. E1715 | reverse complement strand
TGGTACATGTCGCCGGCGAAATTCTCGGCGCCGATCTTCCAGTTCGCCTTGATGCGCCAGCGCTGCGGCCCCCGCACTTCCACGCCGCCGGCGCTCTGCTTGGTGTAGAAGTCCAGATAGAACTTGAAGTCGCCGAGGAAGTCCTCGAGCGGTTCGGCCCCTGGGTCCAAGTTGATGAACAGCAGGCCGTTGTAACTCGCGAAGTTCGGTGCGGGGAGCAGGGTCTGGGAGCTTCGGGCGAACCCGTCCTCGCCGCCGTACGCCTCCCGGTGGAACGGCAGACCGGTGAGCTTGCCGTCATTGCGGTAGGTCCAGCCGTGGTACGGGCAGCGGAAGTTGGAGGCGTTGCCCATCTCCGCGCGACACACCTGCATGCCGCGATGCAGGCACATATTGAATAGGGCGCGCACATCGCCGGAGGAGTCGCGGGTGATGATGAAGGAATCGTCGAGGACCCGGCGCACCACGTAGTCGCCGTCCTGCGGGATCTCGGACTCGTGCGCCACGAACGTCCACGCCCGTGAAAACAGCCGCTCCTTCTCCAGCGCGAACAGATCGGCGTCGTTGTAGATGTGGGCCGGAATCATCCCCTCGCGGACGCCGGCGAACACGGTCTCGAGGCCGGCGCAGGCGTCGCGATGGACTGTCACGGTAACCCCCGGCCGACGCTTCGATTATCTGATAGACAGAGAAATGTTCCGCTCTCAAGAATCCCGCATCGACCCGCCGTCGGTCAATCGCCCGATTAGCGGGCGCGATCCGCGGCCAGGCGTTTACCAGAATGCTTTCTGGTAAATCACAGGCGGCGAACAATCACGTCGCCGGACGCCCGGGCTACGGTGGTCACGTCAGCTCCACCGCGCATGTGAGCGTGCGGTAATCAACGGGTAAACGGTTGGATTTTGCGTGCGTTGCCTTAATTTGGCGACGCATCTGAGGAAGGGCTGGTGCAATGGCTGATCGGTCACTGGACGGTCGATTGCAGAAACTCGGATCGCGCGTGGTGGCGGCCATCGGGCGTCAAGAGTGGCTGGATCGCCCGAGCTATCGGTTCGAACACCTGCTGAGCTTCGCCTTCAACGGCCTGGGCGGCGCCCGCGACAGCGTCACCAATGCGCTCCACGGGGTATGGCTCGGCCACCCGGTTCACCCGCCGCTGGCGTCGCTGACGAGCGGCGCGCTGGGTACCACCGTCGCGCTGGACGCCCTGAGCCTGCTTCCGGGCCGGCCCGCCACGGAAGTCCGCGACGCGTCGAGGTTCGCGTCCCGCGCGCTCGGGTTGGGGATCCTGGCCAGCATCGGGTCGGCCGTCACCGGTGTCACCGATTGGCAGCACACCCACGAATCCGATCGCCGGGTCGGTGCCGTGCACGGCGTGGTGAACTTGGTGGCCACCGGGCTGTATGCGCGGTCGTGGTGGGATCGCCGGCGGGGTCGGCACGGCCGCGGGATCGCCCTCACCGCATTGGGTTACGGCATCACCGTCGCCGGCAGCTACCTCGGCGGGGCGCTGGTGTTCGAGTCCGGCATCGGGATCGACCAGTCGGGCGCGCGGCTGCGCAAAGCGGAATGGACGCCGGTGCTGCCGGCGAGCTCGCTGAACGGAAAGCCGGTGCGGGTCGAGGTCGACGGGGTGGGCCTGGTGGTGTGCCAGACCAGGCCCGGGGAGGTTGCGGCGTTCGGCGAGTTGTGTCCGCACCTGGCGGCCCCCATGGCCGACGGCTGGATCGACCGTGGCCGGCTCGTATGTCCTTGGCACGGTTCATGGTTCGCGGCCGAATCGGGCGACGTTCTGCGTGGACCGGCGGCGGCCCCGCTGCCGTGCTATGAGGCGAGGTTGGTCAACGGAATGGTCGAAGTTCGCGGCGAACCCGGGCCCGGGCTCGGTGCCGCGGTGGGAAGCGGAGAAGGGAGACCGCAGTGAACGCCTACGACGTGCTGAAAGAACACCACATCGTCATCAAGGGCCTCGGCCGCAAGGTCAGCGAGGCCCCGGTGAACAGCCAAGAGCGGCATGCCCTTTTCGACGACATGCTGATCGAGCTCGACATCCACTTCCGCATCGAGGACGACCTGTACTACCCGGCCCTCAAGGACGCCACCAAGCTGATCGCCGTCGCCCACGCCGAGCACCGTCAAGTGGTCGACCAGCTCTCGGTGCTGCTGAGAACGCCGCAGAGCGCGCCGGGCTACGAGGACGAATGGAACTCTTTCAAGACGGTGCTTGAGGCCCACGCCGACGAGGAGGAGCGCGACATGATCCCGGCACCTCCCGAGGTCAAGATCACCGACGCCGAGCTCGAGGAGTTGGGCAACAAGATGGCCGCGAAAATGGAGCAATACCGCGGGTCCGCGCTCTACAAGATGCGCACCAAGGGGCGGGCGGCGCTGGTGCGCTCACTCTAACTCCGGCGCCGCCGCCGATTTCCGCGGTGTGCGGGGCCATGGAGAGTAGCGTCACGGCTCATGAAGCCCGAGTGTCTCGCGTCTCAGGGTGACATTACGGCCGAGATCGCCGCCATCGCAGCCGAATACCGCGGGCCGGAAGCTCAGCCCCGCCTCGACTACCCGCCGTACCGCGGCACCGCACTGCGGCATCCCAAACAAGCCCTGGTGCCGGTCGATCCCGAGGGGGTCGAACTATGGGCGCCATGCTTCGGCCACCAGGACGTCGACGCGGTCGACGCCGACCTGACGGCCGGGCATCCTGGCGAACCCCTGGGCGAACGCGTCATCGTGGCCGGGCGTGTGGTCGACGGGTCCGGCAGACCGGCGGCCGGCCAGCTGATCGAGATCTGGCAGGCCAACGCCGGCGGCCGCTACCGTCATCAGCGCGACCAGCATCCGGCCCCGCTCGACCCCAACTTCACCGGCGCGGGCCGGTGCCTGACCGGCCCGGACGGCTCCTACCGCTTCCTGACCGTCAAGCCGGGCCCGTATCCGTGGCGCAATCACCACAACGCCTGGCGCCCCGCACACATCCACTTCTCGGTGTTCGGGACCGCGTTCGGCCAGCGCCTGGTCACCCAGATGTACTTCCCGGGCGACCCGCTGTTCGACCTGGACCCGATCTTCCAGTCGGTCCTCGACCCCGCCGCGCGCCGACGGCTGATCGCCCGCTACGACCACGACCTCACCGAGCCGGAATATGCCACCGGATATCGGTGGGACATCGTGCTGACGGGCGGCGGCCGCACGCCCGTCGAGGGCCGCCATGACTGAATGTGCTTGCACCCCAGGGCAGACGGTGGGTCCCTTCCTGGGCCTCGGGTTGCCCTATCCCGGTGGCGGCGCGCTGGTCGGCGACCGGCACGCGCACGCGGTCCGGCTGCACGGCGCGGTGTACGACGGCGCAGGCGACGGCGTGCCCGACGCCCTGGTCGAGCTGTGGCAGCCCGACGGCGCCGGGCGCGTCCCGCGGCAGGCCGGTTCGCTGCGCCGCCGGCATGACGACCATGGCGCGTTCACGGGCTGGGGCCGGTGCGCGACCGACGCCGGCGGCCGGTATGCCTTCACCACGGTGGCGCCCGGTCCCACCGCCCCCGGGCGGCCGCCGTTCTTCGCCCTCACCGTGTTCGCGCGCGGACTGCTGGACCGATTGTTCACCCGCGCCTACCTGCCCGACGGCGACCTCGGCGCCGACCCGCTGCTGGCGGGTCTGGGTGCCGATCGTCGCGCCACCCTGCTGTGCGTCCCCGAAAGCGATTGCCGGGATTACCGTTTCGACATCCACCTGCAGGGTCCGCTCGAGACCGTCTTCCTGGCGTACCGAGACGGTGGGCGATGACCAACCTGTTGTGGCCCGGCGACCACCGCGCCCGCGACCACATGACCGATCGGGCCCTGCTGGAATCGATGGCCGCGGTGGAAGCCGCCTGGCTGGACGCCCTCGTCGCCGAACGCCTGGCCCCGCCCGAGTGCGCGGGGGCGGACCTGCCAATGCTGTTGACCGCCAACGATTGCGAATCCGTGGCGGTTGCCGCCGAGGACGGCGGCAACCCCGTTATCGGGCTCGTCGGCCTGCTGCGGCAGCGTGCCGCGCCGAAAGTCGCGCCGTGGATCCATCGCGGTCTCACCAGCCAGGACGTCCTGGACACCGCCCTGATGCTCGGCGTGCGCGAGGCCGTGGGGGAGCTCGCCGCACAGCTCAGAGGTCAGGTCTCGACGCTGTCCGAACTCGCCACCCTGCACCGCTTGACGCCCATGGTCGCGCGCACCCTGACCCAGCACGCGGCGCCCACCACGTTCGGGGCGAAGGCGGCCGGCTGGCTGAACGGCGTCGTCGATGCCTTCGAGGCGCTGTCCGCACTGGTCATCCCCATCCAGATCGGCGGGGCCGCAGGCACATTGGCCGCCAGCACCGAGCTGGCAGCGCTGCTTACCGGCTCCGCCGACCCCGCCGCGGTGTCCGCAAGCCTGGCGCGCAGCACCGCAACGGCTTTGGGATTGGCCATCCGAATGCCGTGGCACACGGCGCGGGCGCCGGTCACCGCGGCCGCCGATGCCTTCGTCGGCTGCACCGACTCCTGGGGGCGGATCGCCTCGGACGTCGTCACCCTGGCCCGCCCAGAAATCGGCGAACTGACCGAATCCGGCGGCGAGAACCGCGGGGGCTCCTCGTCGATGCCGCACAAGCGAAATCCCGTGCTGTCCATCCTGATCCGACGGACCGCCCTGTCCGCACCGCCGTTGGCGTCGACCCTGCACACCGCGGCGGCGCTGGCCAACGACGAGCGACCCGACGGCGCCTGGCACGCCGAATGGGACACGCTGCGCACGTTGGCCCGGCGGGCCGTCGCCGCCGGCTCCCAATGCGGCGAGTTGCTGGCCGGACTGACCGTGCACGCCGACCGGATGTCCGAAAACCTCGACCACGCAGACGTTTTCGGGGAGCAAGAGGCGATCGCCGAACTGGCGGGGAAACCACCGTCGCCCGCTTATTTCGGCGCAGTGGACCGGCTGATCGACGAGAGCCTGGACCGGGCCCGGCGGGCGCTCGGTCAGCGCTGATAGATGCTGGCCAGCCAGATGTGCAGCAGCGTGTCGACCGCCCGGTCCTCGGGCATCGCCTCGTCCTCGGCGGTGAACGTCGCGGCCATCACCCGCTCACTCAACATGTTGAGGGCGAGCGAGAGCTGCTCGGCCGGGACGGTGTCGGGGGCGGCGCCCCGGCCGCGCTCGGCCTTGATGGCGGCCGTGGTCAGCGAGATCCACCTCTGCATGAGCGTGGACCACAACTGCCGGACCTCGGGGTTGGTGGCCTTCGCCGAGGCGCCCGCCACGGCGACCGCCGGGTGAGAGCCCGATACCTCGAAGAACGCCTCGATGCGCGCCCGCCACAGCTCCGCGGGATCACCGGACGAGATTCCCCCGAGCGACCGGAGGGCCGCCTGCGCCTTTCCGTTCATCTGGTCCAGCAGCGACAGCAACACCGCGTTCTTCGATCGGAAATAGAAGTAGAAGGTGGGACGCGAAATCCCGGCGCCTTTTGCTAGGTCGTCCACGGAGAAATCGGCGAGCGGACGTTCCTGCAGCAGCCGCTCCGCGGTGGCCAGTATCGCCTGTTCGCGGTCGTCACCTGAGTGCGGCGACGACCGGCGGCCCCGCGAGGCATGCAGGTACTTGGTCTGTGTCGGGAGGTTGGACACGCCCGCTACTGTTGGGCACCCCGATATACGCGAACGAAACTGTTGATTAAGCCCAGCAATAATGTCGATTAAGTTCGACGTTTTCTTCGCGGGCGTCCGCGCATTTGCTGGCCCTTTCATCGCCGTGGGGGGCCCAAGGCCGGGCCGACGAACTGCCCCGCGATTCGGGACTTCCGCCCCTACTGCCGCCCCGGCGCGCAATGGTCGCATCGGGTGATGACGAAGAACGACGACGCCACCAAGGCGTGCCGCATCGACGTGCTGGTCGAAGAGCGCGACGAGAAGACCCGGGCCAAGGCGCGACTGTCCTGGCAAGGCAAGACGTTGGTCGGCGTCGGCCTGGCGCGACTCGACCCGGCCGACGAGCCCGTGGCCACGATCGGCGACGAGCTCGCGATCGCCCGCGCGCTCTCCGACCTGGCGAACCAGCTGTTCGCCGCGACATCGACCGACATCCAAGCCAGCACGCACGAGCCCGTCACGGGCCTGCATCACTGACCGGGAGACACCATGAGACAACGACCCGATCTCCCGGCTGCCCTCGACGTCCAGGTGACGACGCGCGGCCAGCTGCCCGGGGCCGACGAGTACGCGCGGACGAAGATCGGCGAGCTCGGCCACCTGACCCACGAACCGGTGCTGTACGCCCACGTCAAGTTGAGCGAGCACGGTGACCCCGCGGTGGCCCGCCGGGTGATCGCCCAGGCCAACCTCGATGTCAACGGCCGGCCGGTGCGCGCGCAGGTCGAAGGCGTCACCGCGCGGGAAGCGATCGACCGACTCGAGGCGCGGCTGCGCCGCCAGCTCGAGCGCGCCGCCGAACACTGGGAAGCCAAGCGCGGTGGCATGCCACGGGGCGGCCCGCACGAATGGCGGCACGAGACCGAGCCGACGCACCGACCGAAGTACTTCCCGCGGCCGGACAGCGAACGCCGAATCATGCGGCACAAGTCCTACAGCCTGCCCGCCTGCACGGTGGAGGAGGCCGCGCTGGAGATGGAGCAGCTCGACTACGACTTCCACCTGTTCACGGAGAAGGCCACGCGGCAGGACAGCGTGCTATACCGCGAGGGTCCGGCCGAATACCGCCTGGCGCAGATCAATCCGGTGACCGCGGACGATTTGGCGCCGTTCCGGTTGCCGCTGACCATCAGCCCCCAGCCGGCCCCGCGCCTGGATATCGATCAGGCCATCGAGCGGATGGGGTTGCTCGGCCTGCCGTTCCTGTTCTTCGTTGACACCGCCCGCGACCGTGGCAACGTGCTGTATCACCGCTACGACGGACACTACGGGCTCATCACACCGGCGACGTGAAACACCAAGAGACCAACTGAATCCGCGGCGGTCCCGGCATCCCCCCGTCCGGGACCGCCGCCCCAAACTTCGCTCTACCGCAAGGCGAACAGGCCGGTATTGGGGCGTCAGGATTCGTAGAGAGCCTGCAGACGGTCGGCGAATTTGTCGATGACCACTTTGCGCTTCAGCTTCATGCTCGGCGTCAGATCGCCGGATTCGACGGTGAATTCGCGATCGGCGATCGTGAACTTCTTGATCTGTTCCCAGCGATTGAGTTCGGTGTTCAACGCGTCGATGTAGCCGGCGATCAGCTGCTGCGTCTTGTCGTCGCGCGCGATGTCGGCGAAAGACTTGCCCGCCAGGCCGTTCTTGTTGGCCCAGTCGGTGATCGCCTCGCTGTCGAGACTGACCAGCGCGACACAGTACGGCTTGCCCTCGCCGTAGACCACGATCTCGCTCACGTACGGGCAGCAGCCCTTGAAGCGCGCGTCGATCGCGGACGGCGCGACGTATTTGCCTTGCGAGGTCTTGAACATGTCCTTCTTGCGGTCGGTGATCCGCAGGAATCCGTCGTCATCCAATTCGCCGATGTCGCCGGTGTGGAACCACCCGTCCCCGTCGAGCGCCTCGGCGGTGGCGTCCGGTAGGTCGTGGTAGGCGGTCATCAGACCCGGACCCCTGAGCAGGATCTCGCCGTCGTCGGCGATCTTCACATCGGTGGCGGGGAACGGCCAGCCGACCGTCCCGAACCGATACGCGTTGGGGCGGTTGATGAATGATGCGGCAGCGGTCTCGGTCAGCCCGTAGCCCTCCAGCACGATGATGCCGACGGCGTCGAACCACTGCGCGACGTCGCGGTCCAGCGCGGCGGCCGCGGAAACGAAGAACCGCAAGCGCCCACCGAACCGTTCGCGGATGGTGGTGAACACCAGCCGGTCGGCGAGCCTGTACGCCAGCGACGACGCCAGCGACGGCTTCCTCCCGGACTGTCGCGCCTCCGACACCCTTTTGCCGACCCCGATCGCCCAGTCGAAGATCATCTTCCGGAGCCTGCCGCGCTCGGCTGCCATGTCCTGGATGCGGGCGTGCGCCTTCTCGAAGATGCGCGGCGCCGCGCCCATGATGGTCGGCCGCAGGGCCGCGAGGTTGTCGATGATTCGCTCCACGCGGCCGTCGATGGCCGTCGGGAAGCCGATCTGCAGAGGCAACGCCAGCATCACCTTGCCGAACGCGTGCGCCAGCGGCAGCCACAGGAAGTTCAGGTCGTCGGGGCCGAGGATGCCCAGCGAATCGATGGCCGCGGCGGTGTACGTCCATGCCCCGTGCGTCAGTCGCACGCCCTTGGGCCGACCTGTGGTGCCGGAGGTGTAGATGAGGCTCGCCAGGTGGTCGGGACCGACGGCCGCGATCCTGTCGTTGACGG
This sequence comes from Mycobacterium sp. E1715, assembly GCF_001667625.1. Taxonomy (NCBI): domain Bacteria; kingdom Bacillati; phylum Actinomycetota; class Actinomycetes; order Mycobacteriales; family Mycobacteriaceae; genus Mycobacterium; species Mycobacterium sp. E1715. The sequence continues at coordinate 5,344 of NZ_LZJJ01000502.1, read as the reverse complement.
CATCGGGCGTGTCCGCGAGCAGTTGCTTGCCCAACAGGTCGAGGTCGGCGAGGGAGATCACCCAGTCGCCGTCGCCGTTGCCGTCGATCATGACGACCTTGCGGACGTCGGGCAGTTCGGCCCGATGCTCGATCAGCTTGTCGAGCTGGCTCTGGTTCTCGGCGACCACCACCCGGCTCCCGGAATTGGCGACGATGTAGGCGACATCTGTGGCGTTCGTCGTGGGGTAGACGGTGGTGGTCGCGGCGCCCGCACACATGATCGCGAAGTCGGCGAGGACCCACTCGTAGCGCGTCGCGGAGGCGAGCGCGACCCGGTCCTCCGGTGCGATTCCCAACGCGATCAGGCCGGCGGCCAGGTTGTTGACCCGCTCGCCGACCTGCTGCCAGGTCACGCTGGCCCAGGTGTGGTCCTGCGGATAGCGGAAGGCCTCCGCGTCGGGGGTCGCCGCGACGCGGTTGACAAACATCTGTGCCACCGACGGTGCGCGGTTCTCGATCTTGCGGAAGTCGGGCCTCTCCATCGAGGCCAGTGGTGCATTCATAGCGCGAATCCATTGCTGCCGGAACGGATACCGATGACGTGGTGCACCGGTATAACGTCGATCCTGCGGAGCGTGGCGGCTATGCGGTAGTGACGAAAGTCACGTGGGGGGCGGCAAACGTCCCCGCCGCGCTACATCCGATCCGACCGGTCAGTCGGCCAGGGCGATCTCGATGGACAGGCACTCACCGAGGGCGTGCGCCGCGGACCAGTCTTCCCCTCGAACCGCGCGCTCGAGGTCGTCAACCAGCGGGCTGTGCGCACCGAGCTCCTCCAACCAAGCGGACACGGTGGCGGGTATCTGGTGGGCGGGCACTCGGGCAACATGTCCCTCGTGGAGGCGATCGGTCAGCTGATAGATACGGGCCGCCGGCCGGCGCTGTGGCCAATGCTGCCGCCACTTCGCTGTATTCATGTTCCCCTCCCCGTTCGCCTTCTCGATCCATCCGACCAGCCTCGAGGGCCCGGCCGTAGAGGCCAAGAGCACGTTCACCGAAAGGCTTTGGTCTCGGTTCCGATCTGCCGAAGTCCCAGTCCGACAGGGTCTTTTGTCACAGCGGTCACCTACTTCCTTCTCCGGCGATGGCGGTGCGGCTCGCGTACCGTACATCGGGGAGGACGCATCGCCACGTTACCCGTTCCGGGACCGCAAAATTACGAAATTGGCGAGATGACCACTTTAGCAATGGATTCGCAATCGGGGTGTGATTCGGGCGGGAGATCCGAGCTGACAGGTGGACCGATGTGAGGGCTGTCCGCGCCGAAGAACTCGCGGCGCTGCCCGTGTTCGCCGATATCCCGGCCGAGGACCTCAAGGCGTTGGCCCACCTTCTCGAGCCCCTGCACGCGGTAGCCGGCGAGGTCCTGATGCGGCAGGGGGAACGGGCGGAGTCTTTCGCGATCATCGCGTCCGGCCGCATCGGGGTGCGGCACGTCGGATCAAAGGGCCGTGTCACGCTCACCGAGCTGTCGTCCGCGACGATCGTCGGGGAGATCGCGTTGCTGCGGCACGCCACCAGGACCGCAACGGTGACGGCGGTCCAGGACGTGCGCGGGTACATCGGATACGGCGCCGCCTTCGACCGCATGCTGGCGATGCCGGTCATCGCCGACCGCATGCTGCGCACCGCGCGGCAGCGGCTGGCCGCATACGTCGTCCCGATCCCGGTGACGATCAAGGACGGCGCGGTGCTCTCGCTGCGTCCGGTGCTGCCCGGCGACGCCGAGCGGTTCAAGAGCAGCGGCTCGTTCTCCCGGGAGACGCTGTACCGGCGGTACCAGGGCGGCGCTCCCACCGATGCGCGCCTGACCTATCTCTTCGAGGTCGACTACGTCGACCACTTCGTTTGGGTGGTCACCGACGGCGCCGCAGGCCCGGTCGTGGCGGACGCCCGCTTCGTCCGGGATCAGGACGACCCCGCCTCGGCGGAGGTCGCGCTCACCGTGGCGGACGGCTACCAGGGTCGGGGGATAGGCACGCTGCTCCTCGGCGCACTCGCGGTCGCGGCGCGCGTCGACGGCATCAAGCGCTTCCACGCCCGCGTGCTGTCCGACAATCCGCCCGCGCGCGCGTTGGGGGACAAGGTGAACGCGCATTGGGCGCACGAGGAGCCGGGCGTGGTCACCACGACGGGGGAGATCCCGCGATATCGGGATCTACCCCTCGATCGCGTTGTGTATCAACAGATCCGGCAAGTGGCCCGCCAGGTGATCCACGCGTTCGACTAGGGCGGCCCGCCTGGGCGGGTTGTCTACTCGCCGTGCTTGCTCACGGCGTGGCCGGCGCTGCGGACCACGCTGCGGAAGAACTCCATGCGGGCGGTGACCAACTCGTCGGCAAGGTCCAGGGCGGCGTCGACGACGGTCTTGCGGCGCGACTGCTCGGGGAGCACGGGGCTGATCTGGTCGACGAATTTGCGGACCGCATCGATGGCTTGCTTGCGCCCGGTTTCGACGGATTCCAGCACGTCATCGGACAGTTCGGCCCAGCGCGGTTCGGTCTTTTGCGGTGCCTCGGTCATGATCGGACTCCTAGGGAGCGTCTGAGGTGCTTGTGGCGGCTCCGACGTTACGACCGCCCGGCGAGCGGCGCGAGTGACGAAAGACCCTTCGCGCCTGGTCATAGGGCCCGGGCCGGTTCCGCAACGTCGGCCTGTCGGGCAAGGACTTTCGCGGGGGCGACCGGGCCGTAAGTCCCTAACCCGCCGATTTCAGCGCCTGCTAGTTTGCCACCATGGCCGTACCGACCGACGACGACGGCGTTTCCCGACGCTCGGGGGGCGCGTTGCCGTTGAGCCCACCCGCCGGCGTCGGCTTGAGCAGCGCCGTCAAGCCGTTCACGAGCACCGGTCGCTACCTGGCCGAGTCGTGGCGCGACTACCTCGGCCAAGCGCCCGACGAGCTTCCGATCGCGCGGCCCACCCTGGCCCTGGCGGCGCAGGCGTTTCGCGACGAAGTCGTCCTGATGGGCCTCAAGGCGCGACGCCCGGTCAGCCGCCCCGAGGAGTTCGCGCGCATCACGGACGAGGTCGTCGCCGGGCTGACGTTCTACGGCGAGCGCGGATGGCTCGACCATCCGAAGAGATTCTTCGGTGCACCCCCGCCGCTTTCGGACCTCACGGTGCGCGAGGTCAAGAAGGGCAGGCGATCCTTCTACCGCATGTCTTTCGACAGCGGGTACCGGCCGCGGCCGGGGGAGCCCGGCGCGGATCGGTGGATGAGCTACACCGCGAACAACCGCGAGTACGCCCTGTTGCTCCGCCATCCGCAACCGCGGCCGTGGCTGGTCTGTATACACGGCACGGAAATGGGCAGGGCCGCATTGGATCTCGCGCTGTTCCGGGCCTGGCGGTTACACGCCGAACTCGGGCTGAACGTCGTCATGCCGGTCCTGCCGATGCACGGGCCTCGGGCCCGGGGCCTGCCGAAGGGGGCGGTGTTTCCGGGGGAGGACATCTTCGACGACGTGCACGCGACGGCGCAGGCGGTGTGGGACATCCGGCGGTTGCTGTCCTGGATACGCCGGCAAGAGCCGGAATCCCAGATCGGCTTGAACGGGCTGTCGCTCGGCGGCTACATCACCGCGTTGGTAGCCAGCCTCGAGGCGGGTCTGACCTGCGCGATCCTCGGTGTCCCGGTCGCCGACCTGGTCGGCTTGCTGAGCCGGCACTCCGGGCTGGGCCCCGACGATCCCCGGCGTCAGACCTTCGAACTCGCGGAGCCCATCGGGCGGATGACGTCGCCGCTGTCGCTCGCACCGCTGGTCGGAAAGCCGGGGCGTTTCATCTACGCCGGTGTCGCCGACCAGGTGGTGCACCCGCGCGAGCAGGTGGTCCGCCTCTGGGAGCACTGGGGCAAACCCGAAATCGTCTGGTACCGCGGCGGTCACACCGGATTCTTCCGCGCGCGACCGGTACAGCGGTTCGTCGAGGCGGCGCTGCAACAGTCGGGCCTGCTGAATGGGCCCATGACCGAGCGCGACCGCCCCGCTTAAGTCGCGGAGGCCGAGATGAATCCGCTGGATCCGCTGGACGCGGCGATGATGACCGCGGAGTGGGTGTCCAGCCCGATGCACGTCGGTGCCGTGCTGATCCTGTCGCCGCCCGACGACGCCGGGCCCGACTACGTCGACGACCTGCATCGGAGGACGCTCGCGGGCAACGATCCGATCGATCCCAGGCTGCGCAAGTACCCGCACCGCGGTGTGGACACCGGCGGCATGTGGGTGTGGCGACACATGGATCCCGTTGACGTGAGCCAACATTGCCAGCGTCGCACGGTGTCCGGTGACGGATTCTGGCGGCTGATCGGGGAACTGGACGCCCTGCGGCTGGACTGGACCCGGCCGATGTGGATGTCCTATCTGATCGACGGCCTCGACGACGGCCGCTTCGCCTTCTACATCAAGGTGCACCACACCGTGACCGACGGGGTGGCGGGTTTCCAGATGATCACCGACGCGCTGAGCGCTGATCCCAGCCGCCGCTCGATGCCACCGTTTTACGCCGACTGCCGTCCCGAGCCCGCGCCCCCGTCGTCCGGCGGGCTGGTGTCCCGCCTGGTCGCGCCGCTGCGGTCGCTGACGGGCGCCGCGGCGTCGGGTGCGGGGCTGATCGGCAAGGTGGCCACCGGCGAGATCGCCACCGTGCTCGACGCGCTGGTGGGGCACACCACCGCGTTGCCGCTCGGGGCGCCCTACACGCGGTTCAACGGGCGACCCGGCCCCGAACGCGCGGTCGCCGCGGGCAGTTGGGCCAAGGAGCGCATCCACGCCGTGCGTCAGGCGGCCGGCGTGACCGGCAACGACGTGCTGACCGCGATGGCGGCCGGGGTGGTGCGGCGGTGGTTGGGCGATCACGGGGAACTGCCCGATCGGCCACTGGTGGCTGCCTGCCCGATCACGGTGCGCGATCACGAGCACGATTCGGCAGATGACCAGCATGGCAACAAGTTTGGTCTTTGGATGTGCCCGTTGGGCACCAACCTGGACGACCCGCTGGCCCGGCTGGATGCGATCCATCGATCGATGTCCGAGGGCAAGCGCTGGGTGGGCAAGCGCGGCGCGGCGGCGTCACTTCTCACCAACGCGGGGAGCATCGCCGCGACGGCGATCGGTCCGCTGCTCCCGTTCACGCCGAAAATCCGCACCGGATACAATCTGCCGATCTCACATGTCCGCGGACCGGCGGCCGAAATGTATTGGAACGGCGCGCGAATCGAGGAGATGTATCCGGTGTCGACGGTCTACGACGGTCACGCACTCAACATCACGACGTGCTTGTACGCCGACCGGGTCGGATTC
>NZ_LZJJ01000501.1:0-8604 GCF_001667625.1 Mycobacterium sp. E1715 | reverse complement strand
GGCGCACGCCCATCTCGTGGTGAAAGACGAGGGCGGGTCGGCGTCGCGCTCGGGCGGACCCGCCGTGCGGCACCATGGCGTAGGTGGGTCGATGCGATCAGGGCACGCGCCGGCCCCTGCGCTACCGGCATCGGACGTGGTGCCGTCGCGACGCTAAAAGGAGATCGACCAGATGATGAACCCGATCAAGATCGCCGCGCAGGTGGCCGAATCGCTGCTGGCGGTCGGTGGTGTGCGGGTCGGCCTCGAGGAGCCGGCGTACACACATAAACGGATCACCGACACCGTCGAGATACGGCGCTACGGTCCGCGGATTGCCGCCGAGACGATCGTCGACGCCGACGAGAACCGCGCTCGCGACGTCGGGTTCCGGCGGCTGGCGGGCTACATATTCGGCGGCAATCGGGACAATTCATCGATCTCGATGACCGCGCCCGTCAGCCAGCAGTCGAGCCCGGGCGGCCGGCAGATCGCGATGACCGCGCCCGTCGTCCAGTCCGCCGGCGACGAGGCCGGCTGGGCGATCCGCTTTTTCATGCCCGCGAAGTGGACGATGGAGACGCTGCCCGCGCCCGACGACGATCAGGTCCGGCTCGTCACGGTGCCGCCCGCGACCGTGGCGGTGCTGCGATTCACCGGCGACCGGAGCCCCAAGGCAGTCGCCTCCCGCACCGCGGAACTCCTGAAGATATTGCAAGACAAGGGGATTGAGCCCACCGGAGACGGGGAAGCCTGGTTCTACGACCCGCCCTGGACGGTGCCGATGCGGCGCCGTAACGAGATCGCAATCCCCATCGACGCGGCCTCGGCGCCGTGGTAGCCGGGCTGCTGGCCGGCGCATTGCCCAGCGATTACGGCTTCGCGTGATGGGAGATGACCACAAGAAGGTGGACGCGCGGCTGCTCACCGGTGTTTCCGAGACGGCCCTGCTGACGCTCTACGGAAGAGCACACCAGGCGGCGCGCCCCGACGCGATCATCGACGATCCGATGGCAGTCAAGCTCGTCGATTCCATCGACTTCGACTTCGAGAAGTTCGGCCGCCGCGGCCAGGAGATGGCGCTGCGCTCGCTGGCCGTTGACCGATGCGCGATCGACTACCTCACCGCCCACCCCCGGGCCACCGTCGTCGCGCTCGCGGAGGGCTTCCAGACGTCCTTCTGGCGCTTGGACCGCGCGCTGCCCGACCCGCAATTCAGTTGGGTCTCGGTGGATTTGCCCCCGGTCGTCGAACTTCGTCAGCGGCTGCTGCCGCATCCGCCGCGAATGACCTATCTCGCCCAATCCGCCCTCGACTACACCTGGATCGACGAGGTCGACGCCCGCGACGGCGTGTTCATCACCGCCGAAGGCCTGTTGATGTACCTGCAGCCCGACGCGGCGCTGGGGCTCATTTCCCAGTGCGCCAAGAGCTTCCCCGGCGGCCAGATGTTCTTCGACCTACCGCCAACGGTGGTCAAGAAGGTCGCACGAAAGGGGCTGCGCTCCTCCAAGCGCTACCGGGTGCCACCGATGCCGTTCAGCCTGTCGGTGCGTCAACTTGCGCAGCTGGCGCGCACGACGCCCGGAATCCGCGCCGTGCACGACGTACCGATGCCCGCGGGGCGGGGGGTGTTCTTCGGGACGCTGTACCCCGCGCTCTGGCGGTTCCCGCCCGCGAAGCCCTACCGCGGGGTCTACGCCCTCCTGGAATTCGGCTGAAATCAGCCGATCTTGACCACCAGCTTGCCGACGTTCTTGCCGTCGAACAGCATGTTGATCGCCGTCGGCAGCTGCTCGAACCCCTCGACGACGGTCTCGAGCGGCGTGAGCTTTCCCGCTTCGATCAGGCCGGCGATCTCGCCGATCGCTTCGGCCGCGCGCCCGAAGTGGTCGAGGACGATGAAGCCCTGGACGGTGGCCCGCTGGATGAGCAGGTTCCCGAACGCGCGCGGACCGGGCGGGGGGTCTTCGGCGTTGTAGCCGGAGATCAGGCCGCAGAGCGCGACACGGGCGCCGATGTTGAGGCGCGCGAAGATGGCGTCCATCAGGTCGCCCCCGACATTCTCGAAGTCGACATCGATGCCGTTGGGTGTCGCCGCGGCCAGCTGGGCGGCCCAATCGTCGGCGCGGTGGTCGACCGCCGCGTCGAAGCCCAGCTGATCGGTGAGCAGCGCACACTTCTCGGGACCACCGGCGATCCCGACGACACGGGCGCCCGCCGCCTTGGCCAGTTGCCCGGCGACCGAGCCCACCGCGCCGGCCGCCGCCGAGACGACGACGGTCTCGCCGGGCCGGGGCTTGCCGATGTCGCGGATCCCGATCCACGCGGTGAGCCCGGTCATCCCGAGCGCCCCCAGGTAGGCGCTCGGCGAGATGCCGGGTGCCACCTCCACCGGGTTCACCATCGCCGTGTCCGTGAGCACCGCGTACTCCTGCCAGCCGAGGAGCCCTTGCACCTGCTGCCCGACCGCGTAGGAGGGGCTCTTGGACGCGACCACCTCGCCGATCCCGGCGGCGCGCATGACCTCGCCGAGCCCGACCGGGGGCAGGTAGGTCGGGGTGTCGTTGATCCACATCCGGTTCGTCGGGTCGAGCGAGATCCAGCCGACGCGCACCAGCGCCTCCCCGTCGTTGAGCTCGGGGATCGCCTCTTCGGTCAATTCGAAAGTGTTGGGGCCGATGCGGCCCGTGGGGCGTTCGCGGAGCAGGAAACGACGGTTTCGATCGGTCATATGCGCACCGTACCCTTCAACAAGAGCCCGCCGAACGAAAGGTTTTGCGCGGTGAACGTGATGTCGCGAATCGTCGTCGTCCCCGTCGTCGCGCTGCCGATCGCGGTCCTCTCGCTGCCCGCGACGGCCGCCGCCGACCCGCCGCCCACCCAGCAGATCACCGTCGTGGCCGTCGGCCCCGATGGCCAGCCGATCAACGGTTACCGGGTCGCGTCCGGACCGGGCAATGTCGGCGAGGCCAGCGACTGCAGCACGGCGTCGCCGTCCGCCGTGGCCGACAACGTCTACTCCTGCTCGCCGAGCGCGGCGGGCGCCGGCACCTGCTGGCCGTCGACGGCCGGATCGCTGCTGTGCGTAGATAATCCCTGGGACAAGAGCATGCATCGCGTGACGTATGACCGTCCGCTTCCGCCCGTGACCGCGCCCGCCACCCCGGACCCGTTTGCGCTGACGCTCGACGATGGCACCCGTTGCCGGCTCCGAAACGGCGGGGCCTGGGGTTGGCGCGCCGACGGCTACGAGGGCGCCTACTGGTGCGGTGACCCACATGCCAACCTTTCGGTGCTGTGGCTGCCCAGCCAGGGCGCCGGAAGCTGCATCGACCGCTCGTCGGCGACGTGGACCGTCAAGGTCGGTCAGCTCGGCACGGGGGAGGCCGCCCTGCCGCCGCCCCAAACCCGGACGGTGGCGGAAGCGTGGTTCGCGGGGGGCAAGGCCGGTCAATAGGCCGGCGCGGCTGCTGCTATAACGCAGGTATGTCCACCCCCAGGCACACGATCACCCACGTCTCGGACACGGCCCGCTGGACCGCGCTGCACCGGGCGACCGAATCGGCCCGCCGCGACGCGCTGTTCAACGACCCACTCGCCGAGCGCCTCGCCGGCGAACACGGCCGTGAGATCGTCGCCGACGTCCCGCGGTCGAGCCGCAACGGATGGTGGCTGGTCGCGCGCACGAAGATCATCGACGACACCATCGCCCAAGCGATCGCCGACGGCTGCGACCGCGTGCTGAACCTGGCCGCGGGCCTGGATACCCGGCCGTACCGGTTGCGGCTTCCGCCGGAGTTGACGTGGGTGGAGGCGGACCTGCCCAGGCTGCTCGAGGAGAAAACGCAGTCGCTCGCCGACCAGACACCGCACTGCCGGCTGACCCGGGTTGCCGTCGACCTGGCCGAACCGCAGGCCCGCGCTGCCTTCCTTGACGACGCCCTGCGTGGCGCGACCAAAGCGCTGGTGCTGACCGAGGGATTGTTGATGTATCTGGATACCAGCGACGTCGTCGCGCTCTCCGCGGCGCTCAAGCGGCCCGAGGTGGCCTGGTGGATGCTTGATTTCGGCGGCCCCGGCTTGAAGAAGATGATGAACGAGAAGATGGCCGGCATGCGCCAAAACGCACCGTTCAAGTTCGCACCGGAGAACGGGTTGGCGTTCTTCGAGGACCTCGGCTGGCGCGTCGCACAGGCGCAGTCGCTCTTTGTCGCCGCGAACCGGTTCCGTCGGTTACCGATTTTCATGCGGCCGCTCGCTTGGTTGCCCCAGCCGGATCCGCGTCATCCCGGTAGCAGGCCCTGGAGCGCGACGGTGCTGCTCACCCCGTGAGCTACCAGACGCGCATCCAGTCCACGAGCATGTCAGCGGGATAGGACCCTGGCCCTGGGTCGCCGCCACCGGAACCCGCCACCGCGAGGTTGAACACCGGATAGACCGTGTAGCCGGGCGCGTTGAACGGCCAATCCGGCAGAGAGCTGGCCGGCACGTCGAAGTAGGGCTGCGCGCCGTCGGCATAGTCCTTCCAGAACCGGATGCCCGCCTCGTCCCACTGGGTTCGCCAGGTGTGCCAGCCGCTGTCCATCGCGATGTTGTGGGTCTTCCACTCTCCGCCGTTGGCTTTGGCGTGGACGGTGGTGGCGGAGGGCCAGCTGCCGTTGCCGTACCACTCCATGACGTCGATCTCGCCCTGGTCGTCGTTGCCCAGCCAATAAGCCGGCCAGGCGCCGGCGGTCAGGCAGTTCAGCTTGATGCGGGCCTCCCAGGTGTGGCCGACCCCGCCCCGCCAGAGGCTTTGAACCTTGCCGCTGTAGTAGGTGGGTCCGTCCTTCGCCGCCCGGAGCACCAGGTTGGAGTTGCCGTCGAGGAAGACGTTGCGGCGATCGTCGCGGTACTGCCCGATGCGATCGGGCTGCTCCCAGTACGTCGGGTCCTTGATCGTCTCGCGGGCCTTGGCCACGGTCCACTTCGAGGCGTCGGGCGCCGAGCCGGCGGGACCGTCGAATTCGTCCTGGAAAATGTAGGTGCCGGTTTGGCCGCTGGGCGCTTCGGGAGCGGGTGGGCGATCCGCCGGCAGGCCCCGTCCCGAGGGGCGGGCCCGGGCCTCCGGCGCAGGCAGCGCCGCTGCCAGCACGCCGATCCCGGTCGTCAACATCATGCGGCGGCGATCCATCTTGGGCATACGCAAGGGACCATAGCAGCCGCCGGCCCGGGGGCAGAAGCCGGAATTGTCGTCGGTGGCTGCCGCTAACGTTTCGGATCGCAGGCGGGCCAGCGCGGACGTCGGCGTGAAGCGGCTGATGGATTAATCAAAATTCACGGCCAATTCTCAACTTTGTGGGTGGTTTGGTCTCAGGATCGTCCGGGCATTCTGGATCACAAGCCGATAACCACAAGTCGTAGAGCTTTTGCGGGTTGCGCTGAGAGGAGTTAACGATCGTGGCTAATACAACGGGAGCGACGGTTATTTTCCTTCAGTCCCATCCGCGATGGACTGCGGCCCAGCGACACGAGCGCGAGCGCAGCGAGGCGATGCGCCGCCACCCCGCTTTCCACGCCCGTCAGCGCGCCGCGGTATCCGGCGGCGAGGTGGTCCCGCTCGTCCGCGACTTCAAGCTGTACTCGAGCACAAACACTTCGGCCTGAGAATTTCCGGGCGCAAATTGCGCCAAAGGTGGCAAGCGGTCTTACTCGCCCGGCCGAGCTAATCGCCCCGCAAAAACGATCCGATAACTCTGCGCGTCCGGCACGCCGACCATCGGGTCCCTCGCGGGCCCCACCCTCCTGACCTTTCGCATTGCAACCGTCGCCTTTCGCGCTACAAAGCGAGTCGGTCGCGAAAAGCGATGGGCAACAATTGTTTTCCTGGCCCGGTTCTCTGCGGGGACGCCGGCGCGGAGCCCCGCCTGAGGGGTCAGAGCTTGCCGGCGACGAAGTCGGCGGCCTGGTTGGCCATCCCGGCGTCGATGTACGCACCGGCCAGGTGCTGGGGCCAGTTGGCTTTCCAGGTGTTCGGGTCGGCCGGGTTACAGATGGGGTCGGCGCCGTGGCACAACTCGATGGTCCGGTCGTTGTAGACCGGGCTGAAGTTGGTGATCGGGCCCACCCACTGGCTGCCGTTGCCGAACAACGCCACGGCGGCGATGTGCTGGTCGGCGCCCGAGGGCAGGGGGCTGTCGAAGCCGAACGCGCCGATGGGGGCGGCGAGCACAACGTCTGTCACCGCCGCGCCCAGCGAGTAGCCGCCGAGCACCAGCCTGGTGTTCGGGCAGTTGGTGATCATGTCCTGCACGTGGCGGCTCATGTCGTTGGCGCCCTGAGCGACCTCGGTGTCGGCGGGGTAATTGACGGCATAGACGCCGATGTTCTTGTTGACCTTGGACCGGAGCGCACTGATGAAGGCGTTGCCCAGCGCGCCCGCTCCGGGCGATTCCATCCGGCCGCGGGCGAACACCACCTGCACCGGGGGACAGTTGGCGGCCGCGGCGCGGGGAATCGCGGGCGACGGCAGCGCAGCCGGCAGCGCCAGCGCGGCCGCGGTCAGAACCGCGGCCAGGCCGATGTCACCGAGTCTGCGGGCGAGCACAGCATGATCGTAAAGCGATCCCGCGTCCGCCGCTGGTCAATGTTGCCGGCCGCCTTGGACCACCCCGATCGGGTGCCGCGGGTGACCGATAGGTTCTTCGGTGTGAGTCACACCGACGTCGGATCGACCGAGCGCCTGTTCGCATTGGCCGAGCAGGTGCGGGGGTTCCTGCCCGCCGACGAGGGGCACGCGCTTCACGACGCCGCGCTGCAGTATCTCGGCGGCGGCGTCGGTGTCGAAATCGGCACCTACTGCGGCAAATCCACGCTGCTGCTCGGCGCGGCCGCCCGACAAACCGCGAGCGTGCTCTACACGGTCGACCACCACCACGGCTCCGAGGAACACCAGGCCGGCTGGGAGTACCACGACGCCTCGCTGGTCGACGAGGTCACGGGCTTGTTCGACACCCTGCCGACGTTCCGTCGCACGCTCGACGCCGCGGGGCTGGACGACCACGTCGTCGCCATCGTGGGCAAGTCGCCGGTCGTGGCCGCCGGATGGCGCACGCCGCTGCGGTTTCTGTTCATCGACGGCGGCCACAGCGAGGCCGCGGCGAACCAGGATTTCGACGGCTGGGCGAAGTGGGTCGCCGTCGGCGGGGCGCTCGCCATCCATGACGTGTTCCCTGATCCCCGGGACGGGGGGCGGCCCCCGTATCACATCTACTGCCGCGCAATCGATTCCGGCCAATTCCGGGAGGTCTCGGCGACCGGATCGCTGCGGGTGCTCGAACGCGTGAGCGGCGAACCGGGCGCGCTGATCTGACCGAACTCAGGTCACCAGCCGGGGCCGGTGGCAACGCATTCGCAGTCGAAGTCGGTCTGCAGGCCTATCGGTAGTCCCTCCCCGCGGAAGATCCCGGCGCCCGCGGTGGTGTCAGACAGCGCATCAGCGGCGAGGATCATCGCCGCACCCGTCCACGTCGTCCGCTCCTCGGGCCAGCGCTTCCCGTCGGCGAACACCAAACCGGTCCAGTACGAGCCGTCCTGCTCACGGAGGTGCTGCATCGCGCCGAACTGCCGATGGGCTGCCGACCGCTGGCCGATCGCGTCCAGCGCCATCACCAGTTCGCACGTCTCGGCGCCGGTCACCCACGGCCGGTCGGCCACACAGCGAATGCCCAGGCCGCCGACCACGAAATCGTTCCAGCGCTCTCGGATTCTCGCGGCCGCCTCGGGTCCGCGCAGCGCGCTGCCCAGGATGGGGTAGTACCAGTCCATCGAGTAGCGGTCCTTCTCGGTGAACGCCTCGGGATGCGCGGCTATCGCATGGCCGAGCCGGCCCAGCGCCAGTTCCCACTCCGGCTGCGGCTCGCCGACCAGGGCGGCCAGCGCCAGGGCGCACCGGATGCTGTGGAACACGCTCGCGCAACCGGTCAGCAGCGCTTCCTGCAGCAGACCGGCTTCGCTTCGGGCCCAACAGATCTCGCCATAGCCGACCTGCAAGTCGATGACGAAGTCGATCGCCTTGTGCACCACCGGCCACATCCGTGCGGCGAAGCGCCGGTCACCGGTGACCAGCACGTGGTGCCACACACCGGTGGCGATGTAGGCGCAGAAGTTGCTGTCGCTGTTGCCGTCTTCGACGACCCCCGCGCGGAGCTGGATCGGCCAGGAGCCGTCGGCCCGCTGGGTCCGTCGGCTCCAGTCGAACGCGGCGCGCGCCGGTTCCAGCAGTCCGGCGGCGGTGAGCGCCATCGCGCACTCGACATGGTCCCACGGGTCGGTGTGGCCGCCCTCGGACCAGGGGATGGCTCCGGAGGGTTCCTGGATGGCCGCGATGGACCGCGCGGTTTGCCGGCATTGCTCGGGGGACAGGACGCCCGCGACCGAGGGTGACGCAGTTGGCCGAATCGCTGCTCAATCCGCTGGTCGGCAAGAGCGTGGCCATGTACTTCGTCAAGCATCCGGCGGCAGAAAGCCAAGCGACGGTGGGATATTCAGTTGCGTCGGGTTAACCCACCCTCGGTCGCGGGCGTCCTGTCCCCCGAGCAATGCCGGCAAACCGCGCGGTCCATCGCGGCCATCCAGGAACCC
>NZ_LZJJ01000500.1:0-738 GCF_001667625.1 Mycobacterium sp. E1715 | reverse complement strand
CACTCCATGGGCGAAGTCGCCGCCGCCGTGGTGGCCGGTGCGCTCACGCCCGCCCAGGGATTGCGGGTGACCGCGACGCGATCGCGGTTGATGGCCCCGCTGTCCGGGCACGGCGGCATGGCCCTGCTGGAGCTCGACGCGCCCGCCACCGAGGCGCTGATCGCCGAGCACCCCGAAATCACCCTGGGCATCTACAACTCCCCCCGCCAAACCGTCATCGCCGGACCCACCGACCAGATCGATCAGCTCATCGCCGAGGTCCGCGCCCACAACCGGTTCGCCAGCCGGGTCAACATCGAAGTCTCCCCGCACAACCCGGCCATGGACCCCCTGCAACCCCCGATGCGCGCGGAACTGGCCGACCTGACCCCCCAACCGCCACGCATCCCGATCATCTCCACCACCTACCCCGACCTCGACACCCGCCCGGTCTTCGACGCCGACCACTGGGCCACCAACATGCGCAACCCCGTCCACTTCCACCAAGCCATCGCCCACGCCGGCACCGACCACCACACCTTCATCGAAATCAGCGCACACCCCCTGCTCACCCAAGCCATACTCGACACCCTGCACACCGCCCAGCACGGAAGCAAATACGTCAGCGCCGGCACCCTGCAACGCGATACCGACGACACCATCACCTTCCGCACCAACCTCCACACCGTGCCCGGCCCGACCGCGCCCTCGCGGGGCAACACCACCCCGGGGGCGTGCTGGCCACCCCCCAGTGCCCGC
>NZ_LZJJ01000499.1:0-763 GCF_001667625.1 Mycobacterium sp. E1715 | reverse complement strand
TCGATGTCGGCGACCGTCTCGCCGATGGTGCCGGGCAGCCGCTCGTCCCACACCTGCTCGGTGCGCCCGGCCACCGCGGAACTGCTTGTCCAAATGGGCTATTCAAACCTGAGCCTGGCGGCGGTCGCCGAGCGTGCGGGAACCACGAAATCCGCGCTGTACCGGCGGTGGTCGAGCAAGGCCGAGTTGGTGCACGAGGCGGCCTTCCCGGTGGCGCCGACCGCGCTGGAGGCGCCGGCCGGGGATTTCGCCGCCGACGTCCGCATGATGATCGAGGCCACCCGCGACGTCTTCACCACCCCGGTCGTCCGCGCCGCCCTGCCCGGGCTGGTCGCCGATATGACGGCCGATCCCGCGCTGAACGCGCGGGTGATGTCCCGCTTCGCGGACCTGTTCGCGACGGTGCGGGTGCGGCTGAGTGACGCGGTCGACCGGGGCGAAGCCCATCCCGACGTCGACCCGGACCGGTTGATCGAGCTGATCGGAGGCGCGACGATGCTGCGCATGCTGCTGCGCCCGGAGGACGAGCTCGACGATGCGTGGGTGGAGCAGACGACCGCCATCGTGGTGCACGGGGTGACGCGATGACGGGGCGCCTGTCGGGGCGGACCGCGATCGTCACGGGCGGCAGCCGCGGGCTGGGCCGGGCGATCGCACTGGCCCTGGCGGCCGACGGCGCCGCCGTGGCGGTGGCCGGGCGCACCGAGCAGGTGTGGGACGAGCGGCTGCCCGGCACCATCGGCGAGACGGTCGCCGACATCGA
>NZ_LZJJ01000498.1:0-1210 GCF_001667625.1 Mycobacterium sp. E1715 | reverse complement strand
CCACCGACGCAGTCGTAGTAGAACTGTGGGCCGACGATCCAGGTCTTCATCCACTGGTGCCAAAACGACCCGTCGGGATACTTCTCGCCGTCGCACACGGCCAAATTGCCGTACCCCCATCGGCCGCCCGGGCAGAAACCCTTCGTCATGTCGGGCTGGTGCGGGTCGGGCGGATCGGCACTGGCAATCGCGGTTGGAAGAACAAGCGCCGCAACACAACCCAGCATCGCAGCGCCAAGGCGACTACGTTTGAATCTCATCTCGACTCCCTGCTTCTGGCTGACCCGCGGCGATGAGGCGATAGTTTACGACGCAAACGGATGGGTGATGTCGCTTTCTAGCGGAAATCGCGCGACTTCGAGCCGACCGCCAGGGTGATGCGCCCCAGCCGCTCGGCGACGACGGTGACTGCGCCGCTGGCGTTTTGGACCTGGCCGCGCACCAGCATCGCCGGCGCGGAGTTGGCCAGCTTGCGGTGCCGCGCCCACACCGCCGGCGTGCACAGCACGTTGACCATCCCGGTCTCGTCCTCGAGGTTGAGAAACGTCACCCCCTGTGCCGTGCCCGGGCGCTGCCGGTGGGTCACCGCGCCGGCGATCAGCACGCGGTCGCCGTCGGGCACGCCGAGCAGCTTCTCGGCGGGCACCACGCCCATCGCGTCCAGGTCCGCCCGCAGGAACTGCGTCGGATAGCTGTCCGGGGAGACTCCGGTGGCCCACACGTCGGCGGCGGCCAGCTCCAGTTCGCTCATCCCGGGCAGCGCGGGGACATGCGACGACGAGCCGACGCCGGGCAGGCGGTCCGGGCGTTGGGTGGCGGCCGCCCCGGCCGCCCACAGCGCCTCGCGCCGCGACATGGCAAAGCAGCCGAGCGCCCCAGCCGTCGCCAGCGCCTCTGTCTGCGGCACCGACAGCGGTAGCCGGGTGGTAAGGTCCAGCAGAGAAGCGAACGGGCCGTTGGCTTTTCGTTCGCCGACCAGCCGCTCGGCGAGGTCGTCACCGATGTGGCGCACCGCGCCCAGCCCGAGGCGGACCTCGGTGCCCGCGTTCTCGAGGGTGGCGTGGGCCAGGCTGGCGTTGACGTCCGGGCCGTGCACGGCCACGCCGTGCCGGCGCGCGTCGGCCACCAGCGACTGCGGCGAATAGAAGCCCATCGGCTGCGCGCGCAGCAGCGCCGCGCAGAACGCAGCCGGGTGGTGCAGCTTGAACCA
>NZ_LZJJ01000497.1:0-5212 GCF_001667625.1 Mycobacterium sp. E1715 | reverse complement strand
CGCCGCGGCCGCGGCGACGCACCGGCACGCGGATCCCGTCGTGCCGGTCGAGCTGTATCCCGGTGAGGACGTGCTGCGCGCGCAGCTGGCGGGCACCGTGATCGAGGTGGCGCCCGAGTGCGCCGACTTCGGTGCGGGCAGTCAGCTCGTCGTCCTCGAATCGATGAAGATGCAGCACGTGCTCACCGCCCCCGACGCGCTGCGAACCGTCCGCGTTCTGGTAACGCCCGGGCAGGTGGTCGGAACCGGCGACCCGTTGCTGGTCTTCACCCGCACCGGCGACGGCGCCGGCGGCGACTCCGCCGCCGACGCAACGGATCTCGATCGGCCGCGAGCCGACCTCGACGAGGTGCGCCGACGGCATCTGTTCACTCTCGACGAGGGCCGCGAGGCCGCGGTTGCCAAGCGGCACAAGCAGGGCCGTCGTACCGCGCGGGAGAACATCGCCGACCTGATCGACCCCGGCAGCTTCATCGAATACGGCGCGCTGGCCATCGCCGCACAGCGCAGCCGCCGCTCCGAAGAAGACCTGATCGCCAACACGCCGGCCGACGGCCTGGTCGCCGGGCTGGCCACGATCGGCGCCGCCCGCTTCGGGCGGGCGGCGGCCGAGGCGGTCGTAGTGTCCTACGACTACACCGTGCTGGCCGGCACGCAAGGCATGCGCAACCACGCCAAGACCGACCGCGCGTTCGACCTGGCCGTCCGAAAACGCTTGCCGGTGGTGCTCTTCGCGGAGGGCGGCGGCGGCCGCCCGGGGGACACCGACGTGGGTGGCGCCGCCGGGCTGGACGTGCCGACCTTCCGGATGCTGGCCGGGCTGAGCGGTCGGGTGCCGTTGATCTCGATCGTGTCGGGCAGGTGCTTCGCCGGGAACGCCGCGCTGGCCGGGGTCTGCGACGTGATCATCGCGACCCCGGACGCCAACATCGGGATGGGCGGGCCCGCCATGATCGAGGGCGGCGGTCTCGGTGTATATCCGCCGGAGGCGATCGGCCCGATCGGTGTCCAGCGCCGCAACGGCGTCGTCAGCCTGGTCGCCCGCGACGAGGCGCACGCGGTGTCGCTGGCCAAGCAGTATCTGTCGTATTTCCAGGGCGGCGTGGACGATTGGGCGGCTCCGGACCCGCGGCTGTCTCGGCATGTGGTGCCGCAGAACCGGCTACGCGCCTATGACGTTCATCGGGCGATCGAGGCGATCGTCGATACCGGCTCGGTGCTGGAGCTGCGGCCCGACTACGGCGTCGGCATAGTCACCGCGCTGGTCCGCGTCGAGGGCGCGGCGTACGGGCTGATCGCGAACAGCACGCATCACCTCGGCGGCGCCATCGATGCCGAGGCCGCCGACAAGGCCGGCGACTTCCTTGCGCTGTGCGAATCGTTTCGGCTGCCGCTGATTTCGCTGTGCGACACCCCGGGCTTCATGGTCGGGCCCGACGCGGAGAAGGACGCGGCGGTCCGGCGATTCGGGCGGATGTTCATCCTCGGCGCGCGGCTGACCGTGCCGGTCGGGATGATCATCCTGCGCAAGGGATACGGGCTGGGCGCGATGGCGATGGCCGGGGGGTCCTTCCGGGCGCCCCAATTCACCGTCGCCTGGCCGACCGGCGAGATCGGCGGGATGGGACTGGAGGGCGCTGTGCGCCTCGGGTTCAGCAAGGAGCTGGCCGCCGAGGGCGACCCCGCCAAGCGTCAGGAACTATTCGACAAGCTGGTCGCCGCGGCCTACGACCACGGCAAGGCGCTGCGGGCGGCCACCACGTTCGAACTCGACGACGTCATCGACCCCGCGGACTCCCGGGCCTGGATTGTGAGGCTCCGGGAGCCGCGGAGATCGCGGTGACCGAACCGATCAGGCGTGGCCGCCGCCGCAGCCGACGCCGGGCAGGCAACCCTGCCCGCCCGGAATGCCGCCGGGCCCCGCGTTCTGGCCGCCCGAGCCGCAGCCGACGCCCGGGACGCAGCCCTGACCGCCGGGACCGCCGCCGGGGCCCTGGTTCTGTCCGCCGGAGCCACAGTTGCCGTTGCCGTCGCAACCGCCGCCGCCCGGGTCATCCTTGATGACCACGTGGGAGGGCGCCGCGGACGGTGCGGGTGCCGAAGCGGGGGAATCGGTCATGGCGATCGGCGCAACGGCGATCGCGGCGGCCGCAGCCCCGCCCATCACCAGTCTTTTCGTAAGGGTTAATTTCGAGAACATGCGGGTCGCATACCACCGACCCACACGTGTAAAACATCCATGTAGCGAACGGGAAACCGTTGGCTTTCGCGCGACGGAAGGCGCACCACGATGACCTCACAGGACCTGACCGGCCGGACCGCGATCATCACCGGCGCCTCGCGCGGGATCGGGCTCGCGATCGCCCAGCAGCTCGCCGGGGCCGGAGCCAACGTGGTGCTAACCGCCCGCAAGCAGGAGGCGGCCGACGAGGCGGCCGCACAGGTGGACGGCAACGCCCTGGGGGTCGGCGCGCACGCCGTCGACGAGGACGCCGCCCGGCGCTGCGTCGACCTGACCTGCGAGCGTTTCGGCGGCGTCGACATTCTGATCAACAACGCGGGCACCAACCCGGCGTACGGGCCGCTGATCGACCAGGACCACGCCCGATTCACCAAGATCTTCGACGTGAACCTCTGGGCCCCGCTGCTGTGGACCTCGCTGGTCGTCAAGGCCTGGATGGGTGAGCACGGCGGCGCGATCGTCAACACTGCCTCCATCGGCGGCCTGCACCAATCGCCCGCCATGGGCTTGTACAACGCCACCAAGGCCGCACTGATCCACGTCACCAAGCAACTGGCGCTGGAACTTTCGCCCCGAATCCGCGTCAACGCCATTGCCCCCGGGGTGGTGCGCACCCGGTTGGCCGAGGCGTTGTGGAAGGACCACGAGGATCCGCTGGCATCCTCGATAGCGCTCGGACGCATCGGCGAGCCCGTCGACGTGGCAGGCGCCGTGGCCTTCCTGGTCTCGGACGCCGCGAGCTGGATCACCGGCGAGACCATGGTGATCGACGGCGGGCTGCTACTCGGCGCCGCACAAGGCTTTCAAACTCGGCCGCAGGGCTAGCCATGACCACCGAAGACCTGGCGGTGGATCTCAAGGCGCGGGTGCAGGCGCTGCTCGACGAGCACGACCCGGCCACCACCGACCCGCGGGAATTCCTTGGCGCGCAGTACGACGCCGGCCTGGCCTGGGTGCACCTGCCGCGCGGCTTCGGCGGGCTGGACCTGCCGCGCAAGGCCCAGGAACTCGTCGACGCGCAACTGGCCGCCGCGGGCGCGCCGGTGGGCGGCACCGTCAAGAACTTCATCGGCATGGGCATGGCGGCGCCCACCATCGCGGCGTTCGGCACCGACGAACAGAAGCGAAAGTTCCTGCGCCCCTTGTTCACCGGTGAACAGGTCTATTGCCAATTGTTCAGCGAGCCCGGCGCGGGCTCGGATCTGGCCGGGTTGGCCACCCGCGCGGTCCGCGAGGGTGAAGACTGGATCGTCAACGGGCAGAAGGTGTGGACGTCGATGGCGCAGCACGCGCAGATGGCCATCCTGGTCGCCCGCACCGACCCGACGGTGCCCAAGCACGCGGGCCTGACGTACTTCCTGTGCGACATGACGCAGCCCGGCGTCGAAGTGCGGCCGCTGCGGCAGATCACCGGCGAGGCGGAGTTCAACGAGGTGTTCCTCACCGACGTGCGGGTGCCCGACTCCAACCGGCTCGGCCCGGTCGGCGGCGGCTGGCGCGTCGCGACCACCACGCTCAACAACGAGCGCGTCGCGATCGGTACCCGCGCCGGGACACCGCGCGAGGGCGGGATCATCGGGAAGGTCACCAAGGCGTGGCGGGACGAGCCCGGGCTGCGCAATCCCGCGATGCACGACGAGCTGATGAAGCTGTGGGTCGACGCGGAGGTCCTGCGGCTGGCCGGCGAGCGCCTGCGGCAGCAGGCCCAAGCCGGTCAGCCCGGTCCCGAAGGCGCCGGCATGAAGGTGGCCTTCGCCAGATTGGCGCAAGCGATTTCGGGGTTCGACATCGAGCTGCACGCCGAGGCGGGGCTGCAGTACGACGACTGGACCATGCGCAGGACCGAAGTCGTCGACCTGGTCGGTCGGGAGCCCGGGTACCGCTACCTGCGCGCCCGCGGCAACTCGATCGAGGGTGGCACCTCGGAGATCCTGCGCAACACCATTTCCGAGCGCATCCTCGGGCTGCCGGGTGAGCACCGCGTCGACAAAGACGTCGCCTGGAAGGACCTGCCGCGATGAGCGACCTGTTGTACTCCGAAACCGAGGACGCCCTGCGCGACAGCGTTCGGCGCCTGTTCGCCGACCGCTGCCCGCCCGAAGCGGTCGCACGCGCCTATGACCCTACGCCACAAGACTTTTCGGGCCTGTGGCGGACGCTGGCCGCCGAGTTGGGCGTCGCCGGCCTGTTGGTCCCGGAGTCACTCGGCGGCGCGGGCGCGGGGGCCCGCGAGGCCGCGGTCGTGATGGAGGAGATCGGCCGGGCCGTCGCGCCGGTGCCGTTCTTGTCCAGCGCGGTGCTGGCCACGGTCGCGCTGTTGCGCGCCGGCGATACCGAGACCGTGTCGGCGCTGGCGCGGGGTGAGCTGACCGCCGCGTTGGCGGTGCCGCTGTCGACCGCGCCCGGCGATCCGATCGGACTCGTCCCCGGCGGCGCGGACGGGCTGAGCGGATCGGTCACGAGCGTCGCCGGCGCCGCCGAGGCCGACGTGCTGGTGGTGCCGGTCGCGGGCCCGGATGGGCCCGAGCTGCACACCGTCTCGCGCACCGCGGCGGGGGTGGAAGTTTCGCCCCTGTTGGCGTTGGACATGACGAGACCCCTTGCCGACCTCAGCTTTTCGGCGGCAAAGTCGTCACGCGTCGGCCCTGCGGACGGGCCGATCGACGCGGCTCTGCGCACGGGGGCGGCGCTGCTTGCGTCCGAGCAACTCGGAGTCGCCCAGTGGTGTTTCGAAACCACGCTGGATTATGCCAAGCAGCGCAAGCAGTTTGGTCGCGCAATCGGCTCCTACCAGGCGATCAAGCACCGGCTCGCCGATCTGTGGTTCGAGGTCAGCGCCGCGACGGCGGCGGCCCGCCACGCCGCCGACACGTGTGCCCGCGCCGACGAAGACGCCGCCGTCGCCGCGGCGCTTGCCCAGGCGTATTGCAGCGGCGTCGCCGTGCACGCCACCGAGGAATGCGTCCAGCT
>NZ_LZJJ01000496.1:0-6387 GCF_001667625.1 Mycobacterium sp. E1715 | reverse complement strand
ACGGGCAGCTCCCCCGCCGACCCCCCCTGCGGGGCCGACGGAGAAGCTGCCCACCCCGGGCGAGGAACCGGCGCAGGGCAAGAAGAAGCGCCGCTTCCTGCGCGACCCGCTCTCGGTGCTGCTGGTCTGCATCATCGTGGTCTGCCTGGTGATCGCAGGCCTGGTCGGCGCGGAACTGTACGTCCGCCACGTCGCCAACAGCAAGGTCGCCGAAGCGGTGGCCTGCGAGGTCAAGGACCAGGCCACCGCATCGTTCGGGGTGGCGCCGTTGATGCTGTGGCAGCAACTCACCAAGCACTACACCAACATCTCTGTGCAGACCGCCGGTAACCAGGTCCGCGACGCCAAGGGCATGAAGATCGACATCAACATCCGCGACGTCCGGCTCAAGGACACGCAGGACTCCAAGGGCACGATCGGCTCACTCGACGCGACCGTCACCTGGACGTCCGACGGCATCAAGGAGTCGGTCCAGAACGCGATTCCGGTGCTGGGCCCGTTCGTCACCAACACCGTGACCACCCACCCCGCCGACGGGACCATCGAGCTGAAGGGCATGTTGGACAACCTGACCACCAAGCCGGTGGTGTCGGGGACCGGCCTTCAGCTGCAGATCGTCAGCTTCAATGCGCTCGGCTTCACGATGCCCAAGGAGTCGGTGCAGTCGACCCTGGACGACTTCACCTCGCAGTTCACCAAGAACTACCCGTTGGGCATCCACGCGGACAGCGTGCAGGTCACCAACGACGGTGTGACCAGCCACTTCTCGACGCGTAACGCGAGCATCCCGACCGGCAACAACAACGACCCCTGCTTCGCCAACCTCTGACAATTCAGCCCGTTCGGCAACGATGCGCGCCGGCACGGCGCGTTGAGGCGCCGGACAATTCAGCCCGTTCGGCAACGATGCGCGCCGGCACGGCGCGTTGAGGCGCCGGACAATTCAGCCAAGCCCGTCGAGCACGGCACGGGTGCCGGACAGGCCGAGCCGGGTGGCGCCGGCGTCCAGCATCGCGAGCGCGTCCGCGGCGGCGCGGATGCCGCCGCTGGCCTTGACGCCCAACCGGCCCCCGACGGTCTGACTCATCACGGTGACCGCGCGCACCGACGCGCCCCCCGCGGGATGGAACCCGGTCGAGGTCTTGACGAAGTCGGCGCCGGCGTCCTCGGCCGCGCGACACACCTGGACCAGCGTGCTCTCGTCCGTCCCGGAGAACAGCACCGCCGACTCCACGATCACCTTGAGCACCGACCCGGCATCCACGTCGTTCATGGCGGCCCGCACGGCCGCGATGTCGGCCCGCACCGCGTCGATGTCTCCCGCCAGCGCGGCGCCGATGTCGATGACCATGTCCACCTCGGCGGCCCCCGACGCCACGGCCCGTTCGGCCTCATGCGCCTTGACCGCCGAAATGTGCTTGCCCGACGGGAAACCCGCGACGCTAGCCACCCGGACGCCCCCGGTGCGCACCGCGACCGGAACCATCGACGGCGACACGCACACCGCGTAGACGCCCAATTCGGCGGCCTCGCCGACGAGCGCGGCCACGTCCGCCTCGGTGGCCTCGGGCTTGAGGAGCGTGTGGTCGACCATCGCCGCCAGCTGCGCCCGGGTGGGTTTGCCGGCCACTAGAACCTCTCCTCGGGCCCGCCGGGATTGCAGCCCGACGCGACCATCTCGGCGTCGTCGACGACCGGGCGCCACGGCTCCAAGTTCCAGCTGGTCTTGCCGGGCTCGGCCACCTCGGCGAACTGCCAGTGGCAGATGAACTGCGCGCGCATCCCCGGGGTGTCCGCGTCCGGCGACAGCGCCAGCACCTCGCCCCACGCCTCGTCGGCGAGCGCGACGTTGCCGGGTTGCCCGGCGGCGGCCGCCCGCCCCGACGGTGTCGGGAAGACGCGCAGGCTGCTCATGCCGCGCCACTGCCCCCACTCGGTGTGGTCGATGAACGGCGGGGACGGCAAAACCGGAGCGGCCGCCGCGGTGGCCGCCGGGCCCCACAGCGCGAGAAGCACGGCGGCGGGCGCCGTCAGCAGCGCCTTCATCCGGCTAGCGCGACTTACCTTGGATTTCCAGAAGTTTCGGCCGTACGTCCACGAGATAGACGCCGGCCGCGCACGCGGCGATCGCCATCCCGAGTACCCCGAAAACAAAACTCAGGATGGACGTCAGCGCGACAGCCAGCCCCAGGATCACCAGCCACACCGGCTTGGTCAGCTTTTCCGCGGCCGTGTACGCGTCGGGCCGCTGCAGCGCGGCGTGCACGAACGCGTATACCGCCGTGACCAAAACGGCGATCTGCAAGACCAACATGACGGTTCCCACGAGGTGGCTCACGCCTTAAGCGTATGCGGGCCCCGTCCCAAACGTCGACTCAGAGTTGCCCGAGGGCAACTCCGAGTCGACCGTCGGACTTACTTCTGGGTGACCTTCTTGGCGGACGCCTTCTTGGCCGGAGCCTTCTTGGCCGGAGCCTTCTTGGCGGGCGCCTTCTTGGCGACGGCCTTCTGGGCCTTCTTCGCCGTCTCGTCGGACTTCTTGGGCAGCTCGATGCCGACCAGCTTGGCTGCACGCTCGCCGACCGCGCGGGTCTGCGATGCGACGGTGCCCAGCGCTTCCTGGGTCAGCTCGACGGCCTGGTCCACGTAGCCCTCCGCGCGCGCGGAGGCGTCGTCCAGACCCGTCTGGCTGCGCAGCCGCTGCAGGGCGGCCTCGCCCCGCTCGACCAGCTCGTTGTAGCGGTTGGTCGCGGCGTCCAGGTAGCCCTCGGCCGCCTTGCGCAGCTCGTCGCTGGTGAAGCGCTCGCGCAGCTCGCCGAGCTGCTCGGGCAGGTCCTCCTGCAACTTGGTCAGGCGAGCGCGGCTCTCCTCCACCCGGGTGCGGGTGTCGACGCGGGTCTCTTCGGCGCGATCACGCAGGTTCGCGATCAGCTCGTTGACCGTCGCCAGGGCCAGGTCGGCCGCGCCGAGGGCCGCGAGCAGCGGAGCCCGCAGATCTTCGATGTTGGTGTTATCCGCCATGGTGATTCCTTTCGTTAACGGCGTTCTTGGGTGTTGCTATGGGAGACGAAGGGCTGTAATCCAAGCGGTCGGTGGTCTATGCGTGCCGGCCAGAAGGGGGAAGCTCACTCGCCGTTGGGTTCGGTGGAACACTCCTCGTCGCTTGGTTCACTGATTTCATTTTGTTGGGTGAACGATGTGTAGATGTCGAGCAGAACCTGCTTCTGGCGCTCGGTGATCGCGGTGTCGGTGATAATGGCGTCGCGCACCTGGCTTTTGTCGCTCGGCTCCAAAATCCCGGCCCGCACATAGAGAACCTCGGCGGAAACCCGCAAGGCCTTCGCGATTTGATTGAGCACGTCGGCGGACGGCTTGCGCAATCCGCGCTCCACCTGGCTCAGGTACGGATTGCTGACCCCGGACTTTTCGGCGAGTTGGCGCACCGAGACCTGCGCGAGTTCGCGCTGGGTGCGAATGAAGCTGCCGATGTCCGAGGCCATGTCGGAGGCGGCATTGGACACCTTCGCGGAGAGCTTCTCCTCGGGTGCCATGGCGCGCTCCTGGGTCGGATGGTCGATGGTGACGGCCATCAGACTACTACAAGTGCTTGCTATTGCAAGCACTTGTTAGCACTACTAGAAAAGTACCTGCGCGACCGCGTAGATCACCAGGCCCGCCAGCGACCCGACCACGGTCCCATTGATCCGGATGAACTGCAGGTCACGGCCCACGTGCAGCTCAATGCGCCGGCTGGCCTCCTCGGCGTCCCAGCGCTCGATGGTGTCGGTGATGATCGCTGTGATCTCGACTCCATATTGCGAAACCAGGTGCTGGGCCGCCCGCACGATCCAGTTGTCCACCTTGTCGCGCAGGTCGGCGTCGTCGCGCAGCGACTCCCCGATGCGGACCACCGTGTCGGCGATCCGGGTGCGCAGCGTGCTGGACGGGTCGTCCACGCCCTCGAGCACCAGCCGTTTCAGCGTCTTCCAGGCCGTCGCGGCGGCATTGGCGATCTCGTCGCGCGCCATCAGCTGCTCTTTGATCGCGTCGGCGCGCGCGATGGTGTCGGCGTCGTTTTGCAGGTCGTCGGCGAATTCGAACAGGAACCGGGTCGCCGACCGGCGCAGCTCGTGATCGGGATTGCGGCGCACCTTGTCGGTGAAATCCATCAGCTCCCGGTGGATGCGGTCGCCCACCAGGTGGTCGATGAACCGCGGCGACCACGTCGGCGAGTCACGCTCGACGACCCGCTGGATCACCTCGCCGGCGTTCAGCGACCATTGGAAGGCCCGGTCGGCCAGCAACTGGATAAGTGCCTCCTGCCGGTTCTCGGCCAGCAGTGTCGCCAGGACCCGCCCGACCGGCGGCCCCCACTGGGGCTCGGCGATGCGCCGCACGATCATCCGGTCGATCACCTGCTGGACGTCCTCGTCGCGCAGCAGCTCGACCAGCACCCGTAGCACCGTGGCGGTCTCGCTGGCCACCCGCTCGGCGTGCGAGGCCTCCGACAGCCACTTGCCGAGCCGTCCGGGCACCTGGGCGTCGCGGAGCTTGGTCTCCACCACAGGGGGCGACAGGAAGTTCTCCCGCACGAAGGTGCCCAGCCCCTCGCCGAGCTGATCCTTCTTGCGCTTGATGATCGCGGTGTGCGGGATGGGGATGCCCAGCGGATGCCTGAACAGCGCCGTCACCGCGAACCAGTCCGCGAGGGCGCCCACCATCCCGGCCTCGGCGGCGGCACCGACATAGCCGACCCAGGCGCCCAGGTTCGCGTGGGCCTGCGCCCAGCGGCAGCCGAGGAACAGGCCGGTGGCGCCGATCAGAAAGCTCAGCGCCACCGCCTTCATCCGGCGCAGCGCCACCCGTCGCTCGGCGTCGGCCTGCGGGTCGGCGCCGGCGAAGGATTCGGCGAGCGACGGATGGGGACGCCCGGTTCCGCTCGACGGGGTCGTCGGGGCGGGGGCCGCCGCGCGGGGCCCCGGTGCTTCGCCTCGGGGCGAGGCTCTGTGTACCACCACTCCATCATTCATCGTTGCGGGCGTTTGGTGTGACCGCACTGTTCACAAGCCCGCGAGGGGCGCGCGGTCACCGTTCGAAACAGGCCCGCACGCCGTATTATCGAGGGCGTCTAGTGAATGGGATATCGGCGACAGTGGCAGAGCGAACGTTGGCGGCGGCGGCCAAGACGGATGGCCGCAAGCGGCGCTGGCACCAACACAAGGTGGAGCGCCGCAACGAGTTGGTAGACGGCACGATCGACGCGATCCGGCGGCAGGGCGGCGCCCTGAGCATGGACGACATCGCCGCGGATATCGGCGTATCCAAGACGGTGTTGTATCGCTACTTCGTCGACAAGAACGACCTGACGACCGCCGTGATGATGCGGTTCACCCAAACCACCCTGATTCCCAACCTGGCCTCGGCGCTGACCTCCAATCTGGACGGCTTCGACCTGACCCGCGAGGTCATCCGGGTGTACGTCGAAACCGTCGCGAACGAACCCGAGCCATACCGCTTCGTGATGTCGAACAGCTCGGCCAGCAAGAGCAAGGTGATCGCCGACTCCGAGCGCATCATCGCCCGCATGCTCGCGGTGCTGATGCGCCGACGCATGCAGCAGGCGGGGATGGACACCGGCGGGGCGGAGCCGTGGGCCTACCTGATCGTCGGCGGTGTGCAACTGGCCACCCACTCCTGGATGTCGTTCCCGCGCATGAGCCGCGACGAGTTGATCGACTACCTGACGATGCTGAGCTGGAATGCGTTGAAGGGCATCGTCGAGGTAGGCGGATCGCTGGAGAAGTTCCGCGAGGAGCCCCACCCGTCGCCGATCGTTCCGCCCCGCGGCCAGTAGATGCGTCCCCGCGGGGCGCCCAGGGCGGTTCTCATTTTGTGAATTCAACCCGTTTCGTGTGACGCTATGACCCGCTAGTGAGAACGACGTGCATCGCCCGCAGCGACTAGCATGCAGAGGGTGCACCGGGGGCGACGCAGCTGCGCCGTGCTGGCCGGGCGTCCCTGCCTCCGTGTAAAATGAAAGGCTCTTCTCGACATGTCTGTGCAGCTCACGCCGCATTTCGGAAACGTGCAAGCCCACTACGACTTGTCCGATGATTTCTTCCGGTTGTTCCTGGACCCCACCCAGACGTACAGCTGCGCCTACTTCGAGCGCGACGACATGACCCTGGAAGAGGCGCAGCTTGCCAAGATCGACCTGGCGCTGGGCAAGTTGAATCTCGAGCCGGGCATGACGCTACTCGACATCGGTTGCGGCTGGGGAGGAGCGCTGCACCGGGCGATCGAGAAATATGACGTCAACGTGATCGGGATCACGCTGAGTCGCAACCAGTTTGCCTACAGTAAGGCCAAAATGGCCGCCATCCCCAC
>NZ_LZJJ01000495.1:0-1308 GCF_001667625.1 Mycobacterium sp. E1715 | reverse complement strand
CAGCAGCCCCGCGCCGCGGCGACCGCCCGCCCCGCGGCCACGCGCCCGGACCCCCGGGACCCGATCCTCTGGCCGCAGCGCGAGGCGCTCAAATCGGCGTTGCAGTACCCGGCGCTGGCCGGCCCCGTTTTCGACACGCTGACCGTCGAGAGCTTCACCCATCCCGGCTATGCCGCCGTGCGCGCGGCCATCGAGGCCGCCGGCGGAACGTCGAGCGGGGTCACCGGCGGGGAGTGGATCGACGCGGTGCGCCAGCGGGCCGGTTCGGACCTGACCGCGGGGCTGATCAGCGAGCTCGGAGTGGAGGCCGTCCAGGTCGACGACGAGAAGCTGCCGCGCTACATCGCCGGCGTGCTGGCCCGCTTGCAGGAGGTCTGGATGGGTCGGCAGATCGCCGAGGTGAAGTCCAAGCTGCAGCGCATGTCGCCGATCGAGCAGGGCGACGAGTACCACGCGCTGTTCGGCGACCTGGTCGCGATGGAGGCCTATCGGCGCAGCCTGCTGGAACAGGCTAGCGGCGACGATCTGACGATGTGAGGGCCTCGTCGGCCGCCCGTTCGTCGGCCGCCCGCTCCATGATGGCCGTTTGGTCGTCAAGCTCGGCGACGGTCACGAAGCCGGAGTCCGGGGAGATCCGGTTCGCGACCTTGCGGCGGCCCCCTTCGATCATCGACTTGGCCACGGGACTGCTGGTCAGCGCGCGATAGGTGCCGACGATCTGCTCGTAGCGGCGGCGCCCGGCCTTCGAGCCCAGCACGTAACCCAGCCCCAGCACCACGACATACCGGATCAAAAGCGTTCCTCCCGACTAGCGACCGTTCCATCCTGCCTCACCCGGCCCGGTGCGTGCGCGCCCGATCCGTCCTTATGCAGTTGGGCGCGGATATGCCAGTACGCTAGAGTCGTCCCGCGATCGTGTTGATCCCCTGTAGCTCAATTGGCAGAGCGTTCGGCTGTTAACCGATAGGTTCCTGGTTCGAGTCCAGGCGGGGGAGCAAGGCTCCGACTCAGTGTCCGGCGCTCTGGCCGCCGTCTCTCCGGTGCAAGGGCCTCCGGCTCCGAACTCCTCAACCAAGGCGCCAAAGGCCACCATCCGCCCGGGCGTCAGTTGGCCACGGCAGCGTCCGCGACAAGCGGTGACCGGTTCTCCCACCTTTCAGCGTCGAGCCTGTAAATCTGCAGCCAAAGCGCGAGTGCGGGCCTGCAGGGTTACAGCCTCGGCGAGCGGCGCGCATGCGCTGCGAGGCGTCTCATCGGAAAGCCGCTCACTCGTACGCCGGGGTCCATACCGCGTCGAGGACGGCCTGC
>NZ_LZJJ01000494.1:0-19924 GCF_001667625.1 Mycobacterium sp. E1715 | reverse complement strand
CGCGACCATGCAGGTACAGGCACGGCCATACGGGCCCTTCGGTCCACAGCTCGTTCAGCTCGGCATACCGCGCGGGCGGGCGGGTGTTGCGGATCGTGGCGCGGTAGGGCCCCAGCGCCGCGCGCCAGCTTTCCGGCGTTCCGATTGCCGCGTCGACGTGACGCAAATCCTCGTCAGCGCGGTATCCCGGCGACCATCGACGCCACAGCAGCGGCAGCACCCAAGATTCGGAACGCTCTGGCAGCCATGGCAATTGGAAGTACATGATGTACCAGCTGCGCAACAGCTGGCGCGCCAGGTGTGCGACCAGCCGGGCACGCTCGCCGGCGCCGGCCTTGCGGCGGAAGGCCGCCGACGGCGGCACGGACATGATCACGGCCTTGGCGAAGGGGCTGTCGGGCATGGCGGCCAGCCCGGTGGTGGCGATCGCGCCCCAATCGTGGCCGATCACCACGTCGGCGTCGGTGCCGCCGGCGGCCGCGCGGGCCCGCAGGGCGTCGTCCATCATCGCGCCCACGTGATAGCTGCCGTCGGCCGGGATCGAGGACGGGGCGTACCCGCGCATGAACGGTGCCACCACCCGCCAGCCCGCCTCCACGAGCCGGGGAGCGACCTTGCGAAATCCGTAGGGCGTGTCGGGGAAACCATGCAGGCACAACGCGAGGGGGGCGTCACGGGGCCCCCAGGTGAGTGCCTTCAGGTTCCCGGCGGGGGTCGGCACGTCGATCCAGCCAGGTTCACCCATGTTCACTCCCTGCTCGGCGCGTCCGCACGGACCAACCTAACGCGTGTGGGTCCACGCCGCACCGACCGCATGCCCCAAGCGGTCAAATTGCAGCTGCGACAGGGATTTTGGCTATACCTCCGCGGCGGCTCGGTCCAAATCGGCGATGACGATCTTGCGCATGCCATACATCGCCTGCGTGGCCGCCGCCGCGCGCGCCCGGTCGGGACCACCGATCAACTCATAAAGCCGGTCCGGCACGATCTGCCAGCTCAGGCCGAAGCGGTCTTTGCACCAGCCGCATTGCGACTCCTCGCCGCCGTCGGTCAGCCGTTCCCAGTAGTAGTCGACCTCGTCCTGGTCCTTGCAGTGGATCGTGAAGGACACCGCCTCGCTGAACCGGAAGTGCGGGCCGCCGTTGATCCCGATGAAGCGGGTGCCGTCCAGCACGAAGCTGCCGGACAGGACGGTGCCCGGCTCGCCGGGTCCGGCCTCGGTGGTCCGATTGAAGCCCTCGATGTGGGAGTTCGGGAAGACCGAGGTGTAGAACCTGGCCGCGTCCTCCAAGTTGTGGTCGAACCACAGCGACGGGGTGATCGATGGCATGGGCGGCGCCCTCCTTGTTGGCTCGTTGGTGTCTTCCTGATAGACCCCGGCCGGTGCGGAAACTCATCGCGCCGTCGACCCGGCGAACGGTGCATATACGCGCTATGTAACGTCAGGTCGCATGAGCACCGTCACCAGCACCCCCGAGACGGTCGAGTTTTCCGGTGCCGGCGGGATCACCCTGGTCGCCGACGAATGGAATCGCGGGACCGACGGCGCGGGCCGGCCCAGCGTCCTGATGCTGCACGGTGGCGGCCAGAACCGGCATTCGTGGAAAAACACCGGTCAAATCCTGGCCGACGAGGGCCTGCACGTCGTGGCGCTCGACAGCCGGGGACACGGTGACAGTGATCGCGCGCCCAACGCCGACTACGACGTCGACACCCTGACCGCCGACGTCCTCCGGGTGATCGAGGCGATCGGCCGGCCGGTGATGATCATCGGGGCGAGCATGGGCGGGCTGACCGGCATCCTCGCCGCCCACCGGGCCGGGCCGGCAAACGTGACCCGACTGGTCCTCGTCGACGTGGTGCCGCGATTCGAGAAGGGCGGCAGCGCCCGCATTCGCGATTTCATGATCAGCGGCCTCGACGGTTTCGACTCGCTGGAGGAGGCCGCCGACGCCGTCGCCGCCTACCTGCCGTATCGGGACAAGCCCCGCAGCCCCGAGGGGTTGAAGAAGAACCTGCGCCTCCGCGACGGCCGCTGGTACTGGCACTGGGATCCGGCGTTCATGACCAAGCCGGGCGACGATCCCGAGTTGCGGACGGAGAAGTTCGAGCAGGCCGCGAAGAGCCTGTCGATTCCGGTGCTGCTGATCCGCGGGAAGCTGTCCGACGTCGTGAGCCCCGAGGGCGTTCGGCACTTTCTGGCCACAGTGCCCCGCGCGGAGTTCGTCGAGCTGCCCAAAGCCGGGCACACCGCGGCCGGTGACGACAACGATGCGTTCAGCGACGCCGTGGTGAAGTTCGTCAAACGCCACTGAGTCCGACGGTGGCGACCCGCATCGCCCGGCTAGGCCGCCCTCGCGATCGCCACTGAGTCCGACGGTGGCGACCCGCATCGCCCGGCTACGCCGCCCTCGCGATCGCCACTAAATCCGACGGTGGCGACCCGCATCGCCCGGCTACGCCGCCCTCGCGATCGCCACTGAGTCCGACTGTGGCGACCCGCCCCTAGTTGGCCGGCTTCTCGGCGTGCCCGCCGAACTGCTTGCGCATCGCCGACAACGCCTTATTGGCGAAGTCATCGAGTGACCGCGAGGCGAAGCGCGACTGCAGCGCGGTCGTGAGGACCGGCGAAGGGACCCCCTCGTCGATCGCCGCGATCGCGGTCCAGCGGCCCTCGCCGGAGTCGGACACGCGCCCGGAGAACTCCTTGAGGTCGGGCGAATCGTGCAGCGCGATCGCGGTCAGGTCGAGCAGCCAGGAGCCGATCACGCTGCCCCTGCGCCACACCTCGGCAACCTCGGGGATGTCGAAGTCGTATTGGTAGAACTCGGGATTCGACAGCGGCGCCGTTTCGGCGTCACCCTCCTGCACCTGCTTGCCGATGTCGGCGTTGCGCAGGATGTTGAGCCCCTCTGCGAGCGAGGCCATCATGCCGTACTCGATGCCGTTGTGCACCATCTTGACGAAGTGCCCGGCGCCGGACGGCCCACAGTGCAGGTAACCCTTTTCCGATCGGTCGACTTCGCCGTCGCGGCCCGGCGTGCGCGGCGCCGCGTCCACCCCGGGCGCGACGCTGGCGAAGATCGGCTCGGCGTGCAGAAAGGCCTCGTCGTCACCGCCGATCATCAGGCAATAGCCGCGTTCCCTGCCCCAAACGCCACCGCTGGTGCCGCAGTCGAGCAGGTGAATTCCGTTCTCGGACAAGGTTTTTGCGTGGCTGATGTCGTCACGGTAGTACGAGTTGCCGCCGTCGATGACGATGTCGCCGGACTCCAGCGTCTTGGCCAGCTCCTCGATGACCCCCGTCGTGATCGTGCCCGCCGGCACCATCACCCAGACGACCCGCGGAGCGGTCAGCTTCTCGGCGAGCTCCCGCAGCGACGACACACCGGTGGTCCTCTCCTCCCCCGCCATCGCCTTGACCGCGTCGGGGTTGTGGTCGTAGACCACGCATTCGTGTCCATCCGTGGCGACGCGGCGGACGATGTTGGCGCCCATCCGGCCCAGTCCGATCATCCCGAGCTGCATCTCTTCCCGATCTCCTTACTGTGACGACGTGCGCTTGGGCAGCCACGGCTCCTGCCAGCTGCGATGACCGTGGAGCAGCGACTGCGCGGCCTCGGGCCCCCACGAGCCCTGCTCGTAGTGGTGGATGCGGCTCGGCTTGTCCAGCACGGGCTGCACGATCCGCCACGTCTCCTCGATCGCGTCTTCCCGCGCGAAGAGCTGCCGGTCCCCGGTGAGCGCGGCGTAGAGGAGCCGTTCGTAGGGCCGCACGGCTTCCCCGAGATCCTCGGCGAACGACGAGTCCAGGTGCACGTCGTGCCAGCCGTCGCCGACTTGGGCCGACAACTGCAACCGCATCCCGGGATCGGGATCGATGCGCAGCACGATCTGGTTGGGCTCGGGTGGCCGGCGGTTCGGCAGAAACGAGAATCCCGGAACGTGGTGGAGGAACATCCGCACCTCGGTCACCTTCTCGGGCAGTGCTTTTCCGGCGCGCAGGAAGATCGGCACACCGGCCCAGCGCCAGTTGTCGATCTCGGTCCGCAGCGCGATGTAGGTCTCGGTCTGCGAATCCTTGGCCACCCCGTCGACGTCGGTGTAGCCGCGGTACTGGCCGCGCACGCACCGCTCGGGATCCAGGGCCGGCATCGCCCGGAACACCTCGGCCTTCTTGTCGTTCAGGTCGTCGGCGCTGGGACCGACCGGGGGCTCCATCGCGACCAGCGCGAGCACCTGCAGCAGATGGTTCTGCACGACGTCGCGCAGCGTGCCCACCGCGTCGTAGAACTTGCCGCGGTCCTCGATGCCGAAATCCTCGGCCATGGTGATGTGGATTTCGGAAATGCTGTCGCGGTCCCACAGCTTGGCCAGGGCGTTGTTCGCGAAGCGCAGGTATTGCAGCTCTTCGACGGGCTGCTTCCCCAGGAAGTGGTCCACCCGCAGGATCTGGTCCTCGTCGAGCACCGCACGCAGCCGGGCGTTGAGGTCGCGCGCCGAGGCCAGGTCATGGCCGAACGGCTTTTCCACCGCGACGCGGCTGCATTCCAGCAGGTCGGCCTTGGCGAGGTTTTCGACGATCGGCGCGAACAGGGACGGCGGCATTTCCAGGTAGTACAGCGGGCGGCAATCCTTGCCGATCTTCTTCGCGAGCCGGCCGTACAGCTCTTCATCGGTGACATCGCCGTGCAGATAGGACAGCCGGGCGGCGAGCCGGTCGAAGACCGCGTCGTCGAACTTCTCGCCGGAGGCCTTGACGGCCTCGCGGGCGCGCTCGACCAGCTTCTCGAGCGGCATGTCGTCGCTGGCCACGCCGACGATCGGGACGTCGAGCAACTTGCGGGCCTCGAGGCGGTACAAGGCGCGGTAGGTCATCTTGCGCGCCAGATCGCCGGTGATGCCGAAGATCACCAGCTTGTTCGAAGAGTTGTCCCCGCCGTCAGCCAAGCCCGCACCTCCGAAGTCGTTGGCTCTAGAGACTCACTACCCGCGGCGGTCGGACCTAACACTAGACACCGCACACAGGCCCGACAACCGCAAGCCATCGGGGCCTTGGCAGGATGCTTGCGTGGGTGATGCGCTGCATATCGCGGTCTACGTCTTGGCCGGCATCGCCGTGATCGAAGCCGTCGCGCTCGCCGTGCTTTCGCGGTTGCTGGTGCGCAGCCGCCAGGAGATCGACGAATTGCGGCACCGGACCGACACCCGCAGCTGGCTGTTGTCGGGTGGGCGCGAGGCCCTCAAGACCGTGTGGAACACCGCCAACGTGGTACGCAAGGAGGGCTTCGGGGCCGCCGTACGCGGTTCGATCGAGGATCTCGCGGACTGGGCGGAGGTGGAACGCCCCGACCTGGCGAGGGTCACCCCGGACGGCCGGGTGGTGATCCTGTTCTCCGACATCGAGGAATCGACCGCGCTCAACGAGCGGATCGGTGACCGCGCCTGGGTCAAACTCATTGGCGCACACGACAAGCTGGTGTCGGACCTGGTGCAGCGCCGGTCCGGTCACGTGGTCAAGAGCCAGGGCGACGGCTTCATGGTCGCCTTTTCCCGCGCCGACCAGGCGGTGCGGTGCGGCATCGACCTGCAGCGCGCGCTGCGCAAGGACGCAAAACGCAAGCGGCACGACGAGATCCGCGTTCGGATCGGTATCCACATGGGCCGGTCGGTGCGCCGCGGTGATGATCTGTTCGGCCGCAACGTCGCGATGGCGGCGCGGGTGGCGGCCCAGGCCGCCGGCGGCGAGATCTTGGTGAGCCAACCGGTGCGGGATGCCCTTTCCGACTGCGACGACATCCAATTCGGCAAGGGCCGCGAGGTCGAGCTGAAGGGCTTCTCGGGGACCTATTCGTTGTTCGCCGTGGAGGCCCCCGCCGATCCCGATCTGGACTGAAAGCCCTCCCCGTCGTACTCGGCCAGCCGTTGATGCAGGCGGGACCGGACCTCGTCGGCGGTGTAGGCGCGTCGTTTGCGTTGGTCGCGAGCCACCAGTGCGCCCCCGGCGACGACACCGGCGACGCCGGCCAGCCCGACCCACTTCCACAGTCTGCGCATGAACACAGCGTATTCGGGCTGTGTTTAACTTGTGTGCTCTTGCAACCGGACACAGGCATCGACACGCTCATGACGCTGACCCTCGATGAGGCCCTGAACGAGACTCGCACCGGCGATCTTTGGTTGTTTCGCGGCCGCTCACGGCCCGACCGCGCGATTCAGACCCTGACGAACGCACCGGTGAACCACGTCGGCATGACGGTGGCCATCGACGATCTGCCGCCGTTGATCTGGCACGCCGAGTTGGGCGACAAGCTCGTCGACATGTGGACGGGCACCAACCACCGGGGCGTGCAACTCAACGATCTGCGCCAGGCCGTCCTGCAGTGGACGCAGCGGTACCAGCAGCGGTGCTGGCTGCGCCAGCTGACGCCCAACCCCACCCGTGACCAGGAGAACAAGCTGCTGCGGGTGATCGCGCGAATGGACGGCACCGCGTTTCCCACCACCGCACGGCTGACCGGTCGCTGGTTCCGCGGCCGGCTCCCGACCATCAACGACTGGGTGCGGGGAATCCCGGTGGTGGACAGCAAGGTTCGCGAGCAGACCCGGCGCCACCGGGAGGAACGAAAGATGAGCCTTTCCACGGCCTATTGCGCGGAGACGGTGGCGATCACGTATGAGGAAATGGGATTGCTCAACACCGACAAGGACGCGAACTGGTTCGACCCCGGCAAGTTCTGGAGCGGTGACACGCTTCCGCTGGCGCCGGGCTACCGACTAGGCGGCGAAATCACGGTGACGGTAGGCGAAGTCGGCTAGCCGACCGACATCTCGCCCAGTTCGGACCATCCCGTGGCGTCGATCGTCTGGTTGATGATCTTCGGGGTGGACGTGAGGGCCTGCGGCAGCTCTTGCATCGCCCGTTTGAAGTGATCGCTGTTGACGTGGACGGCGCCCGCCTCGTCGTCACGGAACGCCTCCACCAAGACGTACTCGGCCGGGTTGTCCAGGCTGCGCGACCACTCGAACCACAGGTTGCCGTCCTCGGCGCGGGTGGCGGCGGTGAACGGGGCGACCAGATCCGTCCAGCGGTCCGTCCACTCGGGCTTGGTCTCGAACTTGACGACGATGAAGATCATGGCCGGTATCCGCCTTGCTCGCTGGGAGAAGCTACGCCCGCCCGATACGGGTGGGCAGCGCCAGCATATCCATCCGAGGCACCGGACCGCCAGCAAAGCGCGCCCCGGCCGTCTTAATCGACGGGCGGGGCGCGCTTCATCTGTGTTCCGCACAAATCCTCGGCGGCTCCGACCCGCCCGCGAAGTGGCCTGGGTCACAAACTCGGCGAGTTCGGAGCTATTTCACTCCATCGGAGTCCGCGGATATGTACAACGGAAATAATCTGTGCGCCGAATCGAATCCTTCGTGAATTCAATTCGTTAGGGATTTGCAATTCCCGGATCGCCGGGCGGCGGCAATTCGGGCGGCGGCAATTCGGGCGCCGGCGGGGCCGGCGGCGGAGGCGGCGCGGGGGCCGTGGCGTCGACCAACACCGGCGGCGCCTCCGGCGGTGCCGGGGGCGCGTCCGGCGGCGAGGGCGGCGCGTCCGGCGGCGGGGGAAGTGCGCCCTCCCCATCCGGCGGCATCGGCAGGAACATGTGGTGCGTGAACCCGGCCTGGTAGGCGCCAGCACCACCGATGTGCACGCCGCCGCGCTCACCACTGGCCACTGGGGTGCCGTCCGGCAGTGTCGCGGCCGTGTGGCCGCCGTTCCATCCGATCACTAGGGCGTTGGGGGCGGTCCCGTACTGGAAACCCCGCGCCAATAACGCCGCTTCTTCGTTTCCGGTGTTGAACCGGTTGCCGAAGACTGGCCTGTCGGATGCTGCGTTGGCAACCCACGAAACGAGTCCTGAGCAATCCGTCCCAGCGGGAGAATCGCCACCCGGAATATAGGGCGTCCCGGAAACCTGATTAATCAATGACATCAAAGTTGCAAGTACTACCATGGCCGGGGACGCTAGCAATAACGGTTATTGTTCGCCAAAATTTGTGGCCTACGTCATTCGCAATGCGGACAATGGCGTCCGCCGCACTTATAGCAAACGCAGTGCTGGCCGAGATTCGGCCGCCAGCAAACGCGTGGCCTCAGGTGTAGTCGGGCCCGCGTTCGGTTTGCGCCATCTCCCGGTCGACGTCGGCTTGCTCTCGCCGGGCCGTCGCATCCGTGCGCATCGCCTGTTCGGCCAGGCGCCCGCGTCGGGCACGCTCACGCTCTTCCACCGAGCCCTCGCGTTCGTCCGCGCGCCGCTCCCGCTCGTCTGCTTGACGCTCGCGATCGTCCGCGATTCGGTCCCGCTGGTCGGCGAGCCGATCTCGTCTACCCGCCAGCCACTCGCGCCTTCTGATTTCGGCCTCGCGCTCGTCAAGCGCCTCCTCGCGCTTGTCGAGCGCCTCGGCCTGGCGTTCGAGTTCTCCGGATGTTTCCGGGCTGTCCCCAACGGCCACGAGCTAAACCATAACGCCGCGGGGGACCCCGCGCACGGGTGTTCGGTGCGCATGGGCCGACACTGTCTCACCCCATCGGCTCAGTCGCTATCGTCGCATCGAATTTAATTGTGCGCCAGTCAAATTCCGAACTTGGCGCGAGCCTCGTCGGTGACCGGGGTGAACAGGTTGACGAGGTTCCCGTCCGGGTCCCGGAACAGCAGTGCGCGGTTTCCCCAGGGCATGGTGGTCGGCTCGGTCACGACCTCGCCCACGTGTTCGCGCAGCCGCTCGTATTGCGCGTCGACGTCGTCGACCAGGAATTCCACGATCGCGCTGCGGTTGGCCGCGGCTTCGGCGGATCCGGCGCCAAACAGCGGCACGGTCTTGTCGCTGCCGATCGCCAGCGTGCCAACCGGCGTCGGGATCTCGGCGAAAAGCTCGTTGCCCCACACCGCGGGAACCTCGGTGACCGCCTCGTAGAAATCGACGAGCCGGCCGACGTCGGCGGTGATGATGCGGGTCGAGACGAATTTCATGAGCCCTCCTGGCTGCGGTGACGCGACCAGGGCATGCTACGAGGCACCTCCGACAGGCGGGGCGGCCCGACTAGACCGGGGTCCAGATTCCGTTGTTCCAGAATCCCCAGTTGCCCGGGCCGGTCGGGTTCCACATCAGCTTGGCCCCGGGCGCCCACGACGGCGGGGGCGGTGACGGCGGCGCCCATATCGGTGCCGGCCCCCACGGTCCCGCGCCCGTCGGGAAACTTTGGCCCGCCGGGCCCTGCCAGTCGTGGCACGTACCCCAGTCCCAGTCGTAAACGGTGCCCCAGCTCGGATCCCAGGCAGTGCCCGGGCACCAGTGCGAGGTCGGGGCCGCGTGTGCGACGCCGCCGGCCAGCGCGAGCGCGGACAACACCAACGTGCCGCCCATCAAGCTTTGCCCCAACCGCCGGACGCACGACCTCACGCGTTCACCCATCCCTAGAGCATTTCCCCGGAGCGGAATCCAAGCAAGCCCCAAACTTTGCCCCGGCTCAGCCCAGTATGGTCGGGAGATGCCGCTGAGGTACGTGGACCCGCACAAGCGCCGGGGCCCGCTGTATCGGGCGAGCGTTCGTTTCGGACGTTCGCGGGCGGGGCAGTTCATGGCCCGCCACATCGCACGCCATACCGATCCATACCTGTTCCGCCTCACGGGAGGGCGGGTCAACATGGGCTCGATCATCAACGCGCCGCTCGTCACCACCGGCGCGAAGTCCGGCCAGAAGCGCGAGGTGCAACTCACCTACTTCCATGACGGTCCCGACGTCATCCTGCTGGCCTCCAACTTCGGCGGCACCAAACACCCGCAGTGGTACCACAACTTGAAGGCGCATCCGGACTGCGAATTCGGCGGCGAGCGCTTCACCGCGCGGCAGGTCACCGATCCCGACGAATACGCCCG
This sequence comes from Mycobacterium sp. E1715, assembly GCF_001667625.1. Classification (NCBI taxonomy): domain Bacteria; kingdom Bacillati; phylum Actinomycetota; class Actinomycetes; order Mycobacteriales; family Mycobacteriaceae; genus Mycobacterium; species Mycobacterium sp. E1715. Next base: position 9,991 of record NZ_LZJJ01000494.1, on the reverse strand, counting down.
TTTATTCGAATTGGCTAACCGGATCTACTCGGGATACGCCGAGTACCGGGACAAAGCGGCGCCCGCGGGCCGCGACATTCCGATCCTCCGGCTCAAGCCGCGCTGATACGTTGTGCCCCTGGGCGTTACAGACGGAGGCCGTTTACGAGTGCAGCGTGTCGCCCTGCGCCCGGTAATAGTCGGCCTCCGGAACGACGGGTGTCGCGGCGGGCGTATCGGTCCGGCCTGCCCGCGTCCGAGACGAGAACCGTGCGCCCCGGGCCGGTTTCACTGGAGCGAACCGCGCCATGCCGAGCTGGGGCGTGTCATCGTAAATCGCCTCCATGCCGCCGCTCATCAGATACGCCTCGTGCCAGAAGCCGGTGCCGCCGGAGTCTTTCAGGAACTGTTGCCACCACTGCCGATGCGGCTCCGAGCGAGTCCACCGCTCCAGGCTGTCCAGGTCGCGCCAGTACTGCCGCATGCCAAGATGCGGGGGAAAGAATGACCAGACGAGGTCTTCGTGCAACAAGAGGCCGTCGGGTTGCCGCTTCCACGACTGACGAATCTGGGGACCGAGGCCCAGCATCCGCAGCAGTCCGCGGGGCCGCCGCACCCTCATCCCGAGATACACCACCACCAGGTCGGGGTACTCGGTGAGATCCACCGTCTGCCGATCGACTGCCATCCCGACCTCCGGTCAAGCCCCCGAGACGCGTGATTCGACTGTCGCATCGTGCATGCGGAATGGCAACACGACGTCGTCGCCACTCACGTCCCCGACGTGAGATAGGCCGCGAGATTGGCCAACGACGACCGCAGTCCTTCAAGATGGTCTTCAGCGGAAATGCCCGGCGGGACATTGTCGGCGCGGATTTCAACACGGGTGCTGCCGGCGCTCAGCGCTGTGACCGCCCACGTCATGGTCATCGTCCCCGCGAACGAGGGGTCGTCGGATTCGAAGTCGACGGCCTGCACGACCCGGTCGCCAGGCACGATCTCGACGAACCGACCATCCACGACATCCGAGTCGTCGCTTGACTTGCCGCCCGACGCGGGCGGCTCGGCATAGGTCAGCCTCATCCGGTAAGACCCGCCCGGGCGGGCGTCGAAATGATCGAACCTCCCGGACATCCCTTGCGGCGGAAGCCATTCGACGAGCGCCTGCGGTTCCACCAGCGCGGCATACACCTGATTCAGTGGGGCAGCGATCACCACCGAGGCGGTATCTGTTCGTCCCATGACGCCAGTGTTCCCGCTAGACGTTGAACCGGAATTCGACCACGTCGCCATCTGCCATGACGTAGTCCTTGCCTTCCATCCGGACCTTGCCGGCCGCCTTGGCCGCCGCCATGGAGCCGGCGCCGATCAGGTCGTCGTAGGACACGATCTCGGCCTTGATGAAGCCCTTTTCGAAGTCGGTGTGGATCACCCCGGCCGCCTTCGGCGCGGTGTCGCCCTGGTGGATCACCCACGCCCGCGCCTCTTTTGGGCCCGCGGTGAGGAAGGTCTGCAGCTTAAGGGTGTGAAAGCCGGCGCGGGCCAGGGCGTCGAGCCCGCGCTCGGTCTGCCCGATGGACTCCAGCAGTTCGGCGGCCGACTCGTCGTCGAGCTCATTCAGCTCGGCCTCGATGGCCGCGTCCAGGAACACCGCGTCGGCGGGAGCCACCAGCTGGCGCAGCTCGGCGATCCGCGCCGCGTCGGTCAGCACCGCCTCGTCGGCGTTGAAGACGTACAGAAAAGGCTTGGTGGTCAACAGGTTCAGCTCGCGCAGCAGCGACGTGTCCGCCCCGGCGCCGAACAGCGTCTTGCCGGCGTTCAGCGTCTCCTGGGCGGCGACGGCCGCGTCGTACACCGGCCTGCGGTCCTTGCTGGTGCGGGCTTCCTTCTCCAGCCGCGGTACGGCGCGCTCCAGCGTCTGCATGTCGGCCAGGATCAGCTCGGTCTCGACGACCTCGATATCCGATCTGGGATCCACCTCACCGGCCACGTGGGTCACATCGTCGTCGGAGAACACCCGCACCACCTGGCAGATGGCGTCGCATTCGCGGATGTGGGCCAGGAACTTGTTGCCCAGGCCCGCCCCCTCGGACGCGCCTTTGACCAAGCCGGCGATGTCGACGAATGTCACAGGCGCCGGCACGATGCGCTCGGACCCGAACAGCTCGGCCAGTTTGTCCAGCCGCGGATCGGGCAGCGGAACGACGCCCTCGTTCGGTTCGATCGTGGCGAACGGATAGTTGGCCGCCACCACGTCGTTGCGGGTCAGCGCGTTGAACAGAGTCGATTTGCCGACATTCGGCAGACCCACGATTCCCAGGCTCAGGCTCACAGGGACCCAAGTCTAGGGGTCGGCGACCCCGCGGGTTGCCGTGGACCTTTCGAGCGCCTCCCAGGCCCCGGGGCGTGGCACGCCCGGGATCGCTACAAGGTATTTACGGGGCTTTCGCCCCATTGCCGGTACGGTCAACATGTGTCAGGACAGCGGGCAACCTCGACGGTGGAAGCCTCCCACCGGTCGATCCACCCAAATATCCCAGGTGTGCCGTGGTATGCCGCCCTGCTCCTCGCCGTCACCGCCACCGCGATCGGATACGGAATCGACTCCGGCCACAAGGAGCTGACGCACGTCTTCGCGGGCTTCTATATAGCCGGCTGCGTGGCGGCGGTGCTCGCGGTGCGCCAGGACGGGCTGTTCACCGCGATCATCCAGCCCCCGTTGATACTTTTCGTCGCGGTGCCGGGCGCGTACTGGCTGTTCCACGACGCCAAGGTCGGCCATCTCAAGGATCTGCTGATCAACTGCGGCTATCCGCTCATCGAGCGGTTCCCGCTGATGCTGGGAACCGCCGGGGTAGTGCTGCTGATCGGGCTGGTCAGATGGTATTTCGGCATGTCGCAGCGGCCGACCGCGGAGGCGCCCGCCCCGGACGACGCGCAATCCGCCGACTCCAAGTCCGTCCTCGGCGGCCTCGCCGCCAAATTGCAGGCGATTCTGCGTCCCGAATCCGGGGAGCACGACGCCGACGAGGCCGCGCCCGCCAAGGGGCGGCGCAGCCGCGGGGCCGGTTCCTCGGCGCGGGCCCGCCGGACGGCGCGCGGCGATCGGTCCACCACCCGCTCCGCCCGAACCCATTCCCGGCGCTCGCGGGAACCGCTGGATGAGACCGCCGAACCGGGCGAGCGGCGCAGCCGGAAGGGCTCGGCGGCCGCCAGGGACTACGACCCCGCAGAACCTCCCCGCCGGTCGCGCCGGCGCCCCCGGCCGGAGGCCGATCCGGACCCGCGTGGCCAGTCGACCCGTGAAGGCCGCCGGGAGCCGCGCACCCGGCGCAACCCCTACGAGCGGCCCTACGAGCCGCCTTACGAGCGGCCCGCACCGCGGAGCAGCCGTTTCGGGGATCCGTACGACCTGTCCGGAGAGCAGTTCGGCCGGTTCGACAGCTACGACCGGTATGAGCCGGCGCACGAGCCGAGGCGACGCCGCCCCACGCCGAACGGCAACGGCGGGACGCATCATCCCATCTCGCAGGTGCGCTACCGCGACGCGGGCGACGAGCCCGCGGCGGAGCGTCGCCCTGACCGCCGGAATCGCTCACGGGCGTATGGCCGGCCTCAGCGACCCCCGATGGAGTCCTGGGAATACGACGGCTGAGCGCCATCCGGCGCCCGACTACGTCAGAGCAGTGACCGGATCTCGCGCGGTAGGGCGAACACCAGGGTTTCCTGCGCCGTCGTAACGGGCTGCACCACGTCGTAGCCGTGATCGGCCAGCCGCTCCAGCACGCCGCGCACCAAGACCTCGGGGACCGACGCACCGGAGGTCACGCCCACCGTGGTCACCCCCTCCAGCCAAGCCGGGTCGATGTCGTCGGCCCAGTCGACCAGGTGGGCGGCCGCGGCGCCGCCGCCCAGCGCCACCTCGACCAGGCGCACCGAGTTCGACGAATTCCGCGACCCCACGACGATCATCAGCTGGCACTCCGGCGCCATCGCCTTGACGGCGACCTGCCGGTTCTGCGTCGCGTAACAAATGTCGTCGCTGGGCGGATCCTGCAGCTTGGGGAACCGCTGCCGCAGCCGGTCGACGATTTCCATCGTCTCGTCGACCGACAGCGTGGTCTGTGAGAGCCAGACCACCTTGTTCTCGTCGCGCACCGTCACGTTGTCCACGGCGGCGACCCCGTCCACCAGCTGCACGTGGTCGGGGGCTTCCCCGGAGGTGCCGATGACCTCCTCGTGACCCTCGTGGCCGATCAGCAGGATGTCGTAGTCATTGCGGGCGAATCGCCTGGCCTCGTTGTGCACCTTGGTCACCAGCGGGCACGTGGCGTCGATGGTGTGCAGGTTGCGTTCGGCGGCCGCGGCGTACACCGTCGGCGCGACCCCGTGCGCGGAGAACACCACGATGGACCCCTCGGGCACCTCGTCGGTCTCCTCGACGAACACGGCGCCGGCCTGCTCCAGCGTGTTCACCACGTGCCGGTTGTGCACGATCTCATGGCGCACATACACCGGGGCGCCATGCTTTTCCAGCGCGCGTTCGACCGTCTCAACGGCCCGGTCAACGCCCGCGCAGTAACCACGCGGCTCGGCCAGAAGCACTCGCTTGCGGGCCGGATCGCTGGCTACCGAGCTGGACGCGCCGGGAATCCCCATGTCAACAGTCGGCGGCATGACACCAGGGTACGTTCTGCCGGCACGGGCTTGCCAGCTCGCGCCGGCGGGCTTGGAGTTAGCGGTCGCTTAAGGCAATCTTGGACCCATGGCTACTGCACCGTATGGAGTTCGGCTACTGGTCGGCGCGGCGACAGTCGCCGTCGAGGAGACCATGAAGCTGCCGAAAACCATCCTGATGTACCCCATGACCTTGGCCAGTCAGGCGGCGCACCTTGTGATGCGATTTCAGCAGAACCTCGCCGAGCTGGCGATCAAGGGCGACAGCACCCTGGAGAACATCTTTCCGCCGAAGGACGAGCAGCCGGAATGGGCGACCTTCGACGAGGACCTGCCCGACGCGGTCGAAGCGCCCGGCCCGGCTGAGGGCCGTGTCGCCGACGGCGATCGCCGCACCGAGGGACGGTTCGCGTTGTACTCGCTCGCCGACGCCGCGTCCGATGCCGCGCCCTTGAAGCAGGGCAGGAAATCCTCGGACGCGCCGTCGGTTCCGCAACCGTCGGTCGTCGCCGAGCTGGACTACGCGACCCTGACGCTGGCGCAGCTGCGGGCCCGCCTGCAGTCCCTGAGCGTCGACGAACTCGAAGCCCTGCTGGCCTACGAGCAGGCCACGAAGGCCCGCGCGCCTTTTCAGACGCTGCTGGCCAACAGGATCACCCGCGCGAACGCGAAGTGACCCCGGCCGCACAGTCCGAACCGAACTCCGCCGAGAACCCGTTTCCGGTGCGCGCGGTGGCCATTCGCGTCGCGGGCTGGATCGACAGGCTCGGCACGGTATGGGTCGAGGGCCAACTCGCCCAGATCAGCGCCCGGGCCGACTCCAAGACGGTGTTCATGGTGTTGCGTGACCCGGCCGCCGACATGTCGCTGACCGTGACCTGTTCGCGCGACCTGGTGGCCAACGCACCGGTAAAGCTGGCCGAGGGCACGCAGGTGGTGGTCTGCGGCAAGCCCTCCTTCTACACCGGTCGCGGCACATTCTCGTTGCGGCTCAGCGAGATTCGCGCCGTCGGCGTCGGCGAGCTGCTGGCGCGCATCGATCGGCTGCGTCGGCTGTTGGACGCCGAAGGGCTCTTCGATCCCCGGCTCAAGCGGCCAATCCCCTTCCTGCCCAACATGATCGGCCTCATCACCGGGCGGGCTAGCGCGGCCGAGCGCGACGTGACGACGGTGGCCACCGGACGCTGGCCCGGCGTCCGGTTCGCGGTGCGCAACACCGCGGTGCAGGGCCCCAACGCGGTGGCGCAGATCGTCGAGGCGCTGTACGAACTCGACCGCCACGGCGAGGTCGACGTCATCGTGGTCGCCCGCGGCGGTGGCAGCGTGGAGGACCTGCTGCCGTTCTCGGACGAGACGCTGTGCCGCGCGATCGCGGCGTGCCGCACCCCGGTGATCAGCGCCGTCGGCCACGAACCCGACAACCCGCTGTGCGACCTGGTCGCCGACCTGCGTGCGGCCACCCCCACCGACGCGGCCAAGAAGGTGGTTCCCGACACCGCCGCCGAGCTCCGGCTGATCGACGACTTGCGCCGGCGCAGCGCGCAGGCGCTGCGCAGCTGGGTGTCTCGCGAACAACGCGCGCTCGCCCAGATCCGCAGCCGGCCGGTGCTCGCCGAACCGCTGACGGCACTGACGGCACGCGCCGAGGAGATCCACCGCGCCCGGTCGGCGATACGCCGCGACGTCACCCGGCTGGCCGCCGCCGAGACGGAGCGCGTCGGCCACCTCAGCGCGCGGCTGGCGACCCTGGGCCCCGCGGCCACGCTGGCCCGCGGCTACGCGGTGGTGCAGGCGGTCCCCGACTCCGGGCCCCCGGTGGTGCTGCGGTCGGTCTCCGGCGCGCCGGCGGGCAGCCGGCTGCGGGTGCGGGTTGCCGACGGCGCGATCGCCGCGGTGAGCGAAGGGCAGACCGATGGCCGCTGAAGAGGAGCATTCAATTACACCTATTAGTCAACTCGGCTACGAGGCGTGCCGGGATGAACTGATCGAGGTCGTGCGCCTCCTGGAGCAGGGCGGCCTGGACCTGGATGCATCGCTGAAGTTGTGGGAAAGGGGCGAAGAGCTGGCGAAGCGTTGCGAAGAGCATTTAGCTGGGGCTCGCAAGCGCATCGAGGATGCACTGGCGGCCGGCCAGGCGGAAGACGCCTGAATTGGGCCACTCTAGGGAAGCCGAGACGATGATCTTGTTCGAAATTGGAACACGTTTCAGTTATGCTTCGGGCCATGGCTGATCCGACACTGACCACCGAACTCGGCCGCGTCCTGGTAACCGGCGGCTCCGGCTTCGTCGGCGCCAACCTGGTCACCACCCTCCTGGACCGCGGATACCGGGTGCGTTCGTTCGACCGCGCGCCGTCGCCGCTTCCGGAGCACCCGCAACTGGAGGTGCTCGAGGGCGACATCACCGACACCGCCGTCTGCGCCCAGGCGGTGGACGGTATCGACACCGTCTTTCACACCGCGGCCATCATCGAGCTGATGGGCGGCGCGTCGGTGACCGACGCGTACCGACAGCGCAGCTTCGCCGTGAACGTCGGAGGCACCGAGAACCTGGTGCACGCCGGACAGGCGGCGGGCGTGCAGCGATTCGTCTACACGTCGTCCAACAGCGTCGTGATGGGCGGCCAGAACATTCCCGGCGGCGACGAGACGCTGCCCTACACCACCCGGTTCAACGACCTCTACACCGAGACGAAGGTGGTCGCGGAGCGGTTCGTGCTGTCGCAGAACGACATTGGCGGCATGCTCACGTGTGCGATTCGCCCCAGCGGGATCTGGGGGCGCGGCGACCAGACGATGTTCCGCAAACTTTTCGAAAGCGTGATCGCCGGCCACGTCAAGGTGCTTATCGGCCGCAAATCGGCCCGCCTGGATAACTCTTACGTGCACAACCTGATTCACGGTTTCATCCTGGCCGCCCAGCACCTGGTCCCCGGCGGCACGGCACCGGGTCAGGCGTATTTCATCAACGACGGCGAACCGATCAACATGTTCGAGTTCGCCCGGCCGGTGGTCGAGGCGTGCGGCGCCAATTGGCCCCGCGTGCGGGTGAACGGCCCGATGGTGCGCGTGGCGATGACCGGTTGGCAGCGGCTGCATTTCCGCTTCGGCATCCCGGCGCCGCTGCTCGAGCCGCTGGCCGTCGAGCGGCTTTATCTGGACAACTACTTCTCGATCGCCAAGGCGCGCCGTGACCTCGGCTATGAACCCCTGTTCACCACCGAACAGGCGATGTCGCAATGCCTCCCGTACTACGTCGACATGTTCCAGCGCATGAAAAGCCAAGCGGACGTTGGGTCCCCGAAGCCGGCGGTCGGCGGGGGGCAGTGAGTTCGCTTGCGCGGACGCTGACGAAACCACCGCGCCGGGGCTAAAGTTCCCTCAGCGGCGACGACGCGGAGGGCGGCCCGGTGGCATGAATACCGAATTCACGCTCAACCAAAAGCGCGCCCTGGCGATCCTGACCGCGATCGCCCTGCTGTTCGGTGCGTACTTCCTGCGCGACTACTTCGTGCTGATCGTCGTGGCCGCGGTAGGGGCCTACCTCTTCACACCGCTGTTCAACTGGTTCAGCAGGCGGCTGGGCACCGGGTTGGCGGCGACCAGCACCCTGTTGTGCGCGCTCGTGGCCGTCATCGTGCCGATCACGCTCCTGGTGCTCCTGGCGATCGTTCAGATATCCCGCATGATCGACAGCATCACCGATTGGGTCAAGTCGACGGACCTCAGCGCGCTTGGCGACCGCACACTGCGGGCGGTGAACGAGCTGCTGTCCCGGGTCCCCTTCGCGCACATGACGATAACGACGGAAACCCTGCGCAAGGCGATGGTCACGGTGGGCCGAAATGTCGGTGAATGGGCGCTGCACTTCCTGCAGGGCGCCGTCGGTGGTATCGCAGGCGCGGTCACGTCGGCCATCATCTTCCTGTATGTCTTCGTCGCGCTGCTGGTGCACCGCGAGCGGGTGCGGAGATTGATCGCCGAACTCAACCCCCTCGGCGACGAGGTCACTGATCTGTACCTGGCCAAAGCCGGAGCAATGGTGCGCGGCACCGTCAGCGGCCAGTTCGTGATAGCACTGTGCCAAGGCGTCGCGGGCGCCGCGTCCATCTATGTCGCCGGCTTTCACCACGGATTCTTCATCTTCGCGGTCCTGCTCACCGCGTTGTCGATCATCCCATTGGGCGGCGGGATCGTGACCATCCCCTTCGGCATCGGAATGATCTTCTTCGGCAACATCGCCGGCGGCGCGTTTGTCGTGCTCTGGCACCTCGTCGTGGTCACCAACATCGACAACTTCCTGCGGCCGATCCTCGTTCCGCGTGATGCCCGGCTGAACCCGGCGCTGATGCTGCTGTCGGTGTTCTCGGGCATAGCGATGTTCGGCCCCTGGGGCATCGTCATCGGGCCCGTGCTGATGATCCTCATCGTCACGACCATCGAGGTGTATCTGATGGTGTTCAAGGGCACCGAACCGGACACTCCCGAGCCGCCGCCCGCCCGCCGCAATTGGCTTCGCCGGCAGGCGAAGTCGGGCGCGGCGCAGTCCGGCGCGGACTGACGCCGGCAGTTAGCGGAACCCCACCATCTGGCTGCCCCACGCGGCGCGGATCTTCCCATCGACGTCGTGCGCGACGGTGTCGCTCGCGTCGATGATGAGGCAGGCGCGGTCCGCCTCCCGGTAGGGCCTCCACTCCGGCTCGCCGCCCGGGCCCGCGGGCGTCGACCGCGCGGCGAAGTTGATCCACCGGGTCCGCATTCGCCTGGAGACCGCCTTGGCGGTCTTGCTGCCGCCCAGCTTCAGGGTGGGATCCTTCGGCGCCCCGAGATTGCCCCAGACGTAGGGCAATTCGGTGGCGTGGGCGGCATTGACCAACAGCAGCTTCAGTAGCGGGGTCGCATAATCGAATCGGTACAGGTAGACCGGTGCCACCTTGCTGTGCCCCTCGGCCAGCCAGACCGACGGCATCCGGAACCCGACATCTGTCGCGATGCTCAAACTCCTTGCCCTGCGCCGCAGCCGGGAATAGGTCAGTCCGATCTGCTCGTCGGTCGGCAATTGCAGGTCCGGTTGTTCGGCCGCGATCTGGTCGAACATCGACGTGATCGCGCGAGGCGTGATCGGCATCAGCCGCGAACGCATCAATCGGAAAAGCGCCGCCTCGTGCTTGTTCGTCCCGATGATCAGGGGGACCGGAAGCGAGCGGCCCTCCTGCACGCGCTTGACCGGGTAGTCGTCCAGCAGGTCGCCGTCGATGATCGGGACGAACGCAAGGAGGCCGGGATTGCGCACCGGCACTTCGTCGAAGACCTCTTGGGATGCGGCAAGCAGCAC
>NZ_LZJJ01000493.1:0-1693 GCF_001667625.1 Mycobacterium sp. E1715 | reverse complement strand
CCGGTGCCGGCCCGCTGGACCCAGGTGCCCGACCCCAACGTGCCCGACGCGTTCGCGGTGATCGCCGACCGGCAAGGCAGCAGCATCTACACCTCGAATGCACAGGTGGTGGTGTACAAGCTGGTCGGCAACTTCGACCCCCGCGAGGCGATCAGCCACGGCTACGTCGACAGCCAGAAACTCCTGGCCTGGCAACCGACCAACGCCTCGATGGCCGATTTCGGCGGCTTCCCGTCGTCGATCGTCGAAGGCACGTACCGCGACGGCGACATGCTGCTGAACACCTCCCGGCGCCATGTCATCGCCACCTCCGGGAACGGGCGACGGGGCAGGAAGCACCGGGTCAGCTGACGCGTTGGCGCCCGTGACGACCGCCGTGGCGATCAGTCCGGCGACCATACCCCCGAGGAGCGCACGGCGGGCGGGGACGATCTCGATCATCTGCCTCGGTCCTTCCAATGGCGCACTGCCAGCAGGCTTGTCAGAGGCCGACTGTAACTACAGGTCAAAGGCCGTGAATAGGCTCGAAATCGACCTGGGATGAACCTCTGATCGGTGCGCAACGGAACCGAGACCATCCTGTGGCCCGGCGGGCGGGCCGGGGTTCCCTTATACCCTGTTCAGGTGACCGACTCCCCGACCACTGCGGCCGAGAGCAACCCCGGCGCCGTTCAGCCGGACTCCGACGCGCCGACGCATCGCTACACCGCGGCGCTGGCGGGCCGTATCGAAAGCACGTGGCAGGAGAACTGGGCCAAGCTCGGCACGTTCAACGTGCCCAACCCGGTCGGATCGTTGGCCCCGGCGGACGGCACCCCCGTTCCCGCCGACAAGTTGTTCGTGCAGGACATGTTTCCCTATCCCTCCGGGGAGGGGCTGCACGTCGGCCACCCGCTGGGCTACATCGCCACCGACGTCTACGCCCGTTACTTCCGGATGACCGGGCGCAACGTTCTGCACGCGTTGGGGTTCGACTCCTTCGGGCTGCCCGCCGAGCAATACGCCGTGCAAACCGGCACCCATCCGCGCACCCGCACCGAGGCCAACGTCGTGAACTTTCGCCGTCAGCTGGGCCGGCTGGGCCTCGGTCACGACAGCCGGCGCAGCTTTTCCACCACCGACGTCGAGTTCTACAAGTGGACGCAGTGGATCTTCCTGCAGATCTACAACGCCTGGTTCGACACCGCGGCCAACAAGGCCCGCCCGATCGCAGAGCTGATCGCGGAATTCGATTCCGGCGCAAGGCAGCTCGAAGACGGCCGCCAATGGTCTGCGTTGTCGGCGGGGGAGCGGGCCGACGTCATCGACAGCCATCGGTTGGTCTACCGGGCCGACTCGATGGTCAACTGGTGTCCGGGATTGGGCACGGTACTGGCCAACGAGGAGGTGACCGCCGACGGTCGCAGCGACCGCGGCAACTTCCCGGTGTTCCGGAAACGATTGCGGCAGTGGATGATGCGGATCACCGCCTATGCCGACCGGCTGCTCGACGACCTGGATCTGCTCGACTGGCCGGAACCGGTGAAAACCATGCAGCGCAACTGGATTGGCCGCTCCATCGGCACCCGGGCGCTGTTCTCGGCGCGCAACACCAGTGGCGAGACGGTCGACATCGAGGTTTTCACCGGTTCCGGCCAGTCGAGCAGATCCAGGTCGTCGAGCAGCCGGTCGGCATAGGCGGTGATCCGCATCA
>NZ_LZJJ01000492.1:0-6519 GCF_001667625.1 Mycobacterium sp. E1715 | reverse complement strand
CAGGAACCGGTGCGCTCCAGCTCGTCGACCGCCTCGATCAGGGTCCGCTCGTCGGGCGCCCACCGCGGGTCGTCGGGGCCGGCGGTCACCAGCGCGTCGCACTCGTCGTCGCTGACACCCGCGATCGGACCCCAGAACGCCGCCTGCCCGCCCCACTCGTACCGGCAACCGAGGAGCGCGCAGCTGCGCAGGATCGCGATCGTCCGCGTCCGGGCGGGCAAAAGCGCTGCGACATAGAGTGATTCGCCGAGCTTGCGCAGCCGGGTGGCCAGCGCCGGGTGGCGTTGCAGGCAGCGCACCAGCAGCAGCGGCTCATAGGTGCGGTCCGGGTGACCCCAGCTGTTGATCCCCGCCGCGTCCTCCTCGCTCCACGGCGGGGCCAGCGGGGCGACGCGGCTCACCGGGAGAACACCACGCAGTCGTGCAGGCAGCCCTTGGCCGCGCCCGGGGAGCCGGGGTCGGCCTCGCGGTGCAGAAGGGCGCGGCCGGGCACGACTTCCAGGCGAACGGCGTCGCCCGCGTCGCTGACCTCGGCCGTGCCATCGACGATCAGCGAATAGCCGCCGGGCTCGGTCGGGGGCCACAGCAGGGTGACGTCGCGGCGCTGCGCCAAATTCTGGCGGGTGCGGCCACCGATGAGGCCGACGTCCAGCGTCGCGTCGCGCATCCGCGGCTCGACCGTCACGGTGTGGACGCGGTAGTCGTCGTCGACGGTGACCAGGTAGGCGAACGGGTAGTCGGGAAGGGCGGCCGCCAGACGCTCGACGTCCACCTGCTTCTTGGTGCGCATGACCCTCAGGATAGGCGCGGGCCGGGCCGCTACAGCGTGCGCGGAACCCGCGCCGCCGGCAGGCCGAAGGTGAGCTGGCCGCTGCTGCTGAAGTGGAAACCGAGGTTCTGCAACACCTGCTGCCAGGGCGCCAGTTTCTCCACGGCCGCCGACGCGTCGGCGTGATAGCCGTACATCGCCTCGACGTCGGACGCCCACATCTGGTCGTAGGCGGCCTCGATGTCGGCGATCGCGGGGGTGTTCTGGCCCAGCCAATTGGTGGCCGACAACGCCTGCGCCAGCGCGCGATTGGCCGCGACCACCGCGGGCTGCACCGTGGCCGCCAACGCGCCCTCGAACGCCGCCGCCACCGCCGAGGCCTGGCTGGACACCGCCTGGGCCTGGGCCGCCGCCGCGCTCAGCCAGCTGACGTAGTGCGTGGCGAGAGCCATCATCGCCGCCGAGGACGGCCCCTGCCAGGAGCCGCTGGCGAGATTTGACGTAACCGAAGAAAACGACGATGCTGACGATGCCAAGTCCTCGGCCAGTCCGTCCCAGGCTTCCGCGGCAGCAAGCAGCGGCCCGGCTCCGGGACCCGAGAAGATTCGTGCCGAGTTGACTTCTGGCGGCAACCACGCAAAATGCGGGCTCGTCACCGGCTCAACTTACCCGGGATCTGGCTGTTTTGGTGGCGTTATTGCGCGGGTACCGGGCGCGGTTGCCGACCGCGGACCAACTTGCCTGGACGAGCGTCGGTGGGCACGCCGTTCTCCGCGATCACTTCGCCGGCCACGATCGTCGCGACGTAGCCGTCGGCGGTCTGGTCGAGGCGCCGGCCCCCGGCCGGCAGATCGTAGGTGATGACCGGCTTGTGCAGGCGCAACGCGGCGTGATCGATGACGTTGAGGTCGGCCTTGTAGCCGACGCCGATGCGCCCCCGGTCGCCCAGTCCGGCGATGCGCGCCGGCACCGACGTGAGCTCGCGGACGGCCTGGGGCACGGTGAACCGGCCCGACTCGCGGTCGCGCGCCCAATGCGTCAGGAAGTACGTCGAGTAGCTGGCGTCGCAGATCATCCCGTAGTGCGCGCCGCCGTCGCCGAGCCCGAGCACCACGTCGTCGCGGTGCAGCAGCTTGCCCACGGTGTCCAGCGAATTGCCCTGCAGGTTGCTGGTCGCCACCAGCAGCATGGCGCGGCCCTCGTCGTCGAGCAGCCGGTCGTAGGCCTCCTCCATCGGGTTCACGCCTCGTGCCCGCGCCCGGGCCCCGATGGAGGTCGACGGGTCCGGCTCGTAGTCGGGGGTGTCGCCCAGCGGGTAGATCCAGTCCCACATCTGGGCCACGTACAGGATCGGGTGGCCCTGGCCCGGCTTGTCGGCGAGGATGCGCGCGCGCACCTCCGGCTTGCGCATCTCGGCGACCCGCTCGGCCAGGGGCAGGTGCGCGATTTCGCGGTAGCTCGGGTAAAGCACGAACGGGTTGGCGGACAGCTGCAGCCCGATGATCAGCCCGATCGGGCGCGGCAGCAGCTGTGCGGTGATCCGGGGGTCACCGTCGCCGGCCCGGGAATTCGCCTTCTCGATCATCGTGATGGCGTCCTCCCACGTCGGGTCGCCGGAGTTGGCCACCACCAGCGTGAAGGTCAGCGGCAGGTCGACGTCCTCGGCCACGTCGAACACCGTCTGCAGCACGGGCTCGTAGCCGCCGGCCGGGATGTCCGGCACGAACTGAAGAAGGCCGCCGCCGCCGTCGACGACACCGCGGGCGATTTCCTCGATCTCCTCCCGCGCGGCGTCGTAGCTCGGGATGGGCGAACCGCTTTCGGTTTTGTGGATCGTCAGCCGCGACGACGCGAAGCCGAGCGCCCCGACCTCGACCGCCTCCTTGGCCAGCGCCCGCATCTGGGCGAGGTCCTCGGCGGTGGCCGGCTCGCGGTCGGCGCCACGCTGGCCCATCACGTAGACCCGCAGCGGCGAGTGCGGCAGGTACGCGGCGACGTCGATGTCCCGCTTGCCGGCGTCCAGCGCGTCCAGGTATTCGGGGAACGTCTCCCAGGTCCAGGGCAGGCCGTCGGTCATGACGACGCCGGGAATGTCCTCGACCCCGGCCATCACGTCGACCAGGACATCGTGGTCGGACTGGCGGCACGGCGCGAATCCGACGCCACAGTTGCCCATGACCACCGTGGTCACGCCGTGCGCCGACGAAGGCGTCAGGCGTTCCGACCAGATGGACTGGCCGTCGTAGTGGGTGTGCAGGTCGACGAAGCCCGGGGTGACCAGCAGGCCGGTGGCGTCGATCTCCCGCTCGGCGCGCTCGCCGTTGACCCGACCGACGGCCGCGATCACCCCGTCGGTCACCGCGACGTCGCCGACGTACGGCTCACCACCCAGCCCGTCGACGATGGTGCCGTTGCGGATGATCAGGTCGTAAGTCATGCAAATAATCTACGACCGCGCCCGCCGGTCGTGCCAGGATCTAGTGTCGCTGGTATGGCCAACACCTCCAGCCCCGACGCCGCCGTCCAAGAACTGCTCCGCGACGCGTTCACCCGGTTGATCGAACACGTCGACGACGTCGCCGACGGCCTGACCGACGCGGTCGCCGACTACCGGGTGTCCCCGGGCGCCAACAGCATCGCCTGGCTGCTCTGGCACAGCGCGAGGGTGCAGGACATCCAGCTGGCCGACGTGGCCGGGGTCGAGCAGGTGTGGCTGCGCGACGGGTGGGTGGACCGGTTCGGGCTTGAC
The DNA here is from genome assembly GCF_001667625.1 of Mycobacterium sp. E1715. Lineage (NCBI taxonomy): Bacteria > Bacillati > Actinomycetota > Actinomycetes > Mycobacteriales > Mycobacteriaceae > Mycobacterium > Mycobacterium sp. E1715. The sequence goes on along the minus strand of NZ_LZJJ01000492.1, from coordinate 3,001 downwards.
CTGCCGCGCAACGACACCGGCTACGGGCACGGCCCCGAGCAGGTCGCCAAGGTCAAGGCGCCCGTGGATCTGCTGTCCGGCTACTACCACGCCGTGCACAAGCTCACGCTCGAATACGTCGCCGGCGTGACCGCCGCCGAGCTGGAGCGGGTGGTCGACACCAACTGGGATCCGCCGGTGACGGCCAGCGCCCGGTTGGTGAGCATCATCGACGACTGCGCCCAACACCTCGGGCAGGCCGCCTACGTTCGCGGAATCGCGCCTTAAGGATCTCCCGGCGTGGGCATCGTGGCCGCCGTCTTCAGGGCGGTGCTGTGGCTGGCGACCACGGTCGCGCTGGCCGTGGCCGTTCCGGCGGTGTGGCTGCAGCTGAACGTGGTCAGCGAGGGCGGCTACGTCGCGCTGGCCCAGCGGGCCGCCGGCGACCCCGCGCTGCAGTCCGCCGCCGCGGACGAACTGGCCAACCGCGCGATGGCGCTCATCGCGGAGCACACCGGCGGACGCCAGCCGGTCGAGGGGGCGGAGGTGCACCTGGCCGCTGTCGCGTTCACGGCCGGGCCCGCCTTCCCGGCGTTGTTCGCCCAGGCGAACCGGGCGGCGCATCGCTGGTTGTTCACCGCCGACGGCGCAGGCGAGTCGTGGTCGATCGACGTGGCGCCGATGCTCAAGGACGCCGCGATGCAGCGGATACTGAGCCGCCACAACGTGAAAGTGCCCGCGACGCTGACGGTTCCGTTGACGGCATCGGCGCCCTCGGCCCACGGGTCGCTGCGGTCGGGCCGGTTGAGCCCGCTCGGCACGTGGGGTCCGTGGGTGAGCGTCGGCGCGGCCGCCCTGAGCGTCGTCTGCGCCGTGCTGCTGCTGGCCACCGCGCGACGCCGCGGTAAGGCACTCACCAGCCTCGGGGTCTCCGCGCTGCTGGTCGGCGCCGCCGGCTGGGCGGGCATCGAGATCGCAGGCCGCCACGTCGGCGACGCGCTCAACCGGACCACCGACGACATCCGGCGCATCGCCGAGGTGATGGTCTCCCACGCCGAGGCGGGCCTGCACCAATGGCTCAACCTCACGCTGCTCGTGGGCGTCACGCTGGTGATCGGCGGTGTGGTCGTCGCGATGCTGGGCAGCCTGGCCAAGAAGCCGGCCGGCTAGCCGAAGGTGAACGAAAACACTTGCAGCCCAGGGCTGACCCGCATGTCGAGCTGGTCGCTGCGCGCGGCCTCGTCGGCCACGATCGGGTGCAGCGTGGGTGGGCCGCCGATCGCGGTCGTCGTAGTCTTGCCGTCCCGGGAAACGGTCAGGGTGCCCGTGCCGCCGACGACGACGTAGACGTCCTTGGCGGTGTAGCTCAGCCGGATGCCGGCGTCATCGCTGTCGGCGGTGGCGCCCTGGTCGTCCAGCTTCCACCGGCCGCGCAGCGCGAACTTGTCGCCCGGCAGTGACGCCGGGTAGTCGAACGTCGCGGTGCCCGACTTGTATTCGCCTGTGCCGCCGTAGTTTCGGGCTCGGTCGATCCCCAGATACGTCTCGGGCGTGAGCCGGGTCTGCGGCGTGGTGTCCGGCGAATGTGTCGGCCCGGGCAGCCGGGTGCCGGGATGCGCGCCGACGAGCAGCTCGCGGATCAGCTTCTCGGTGCCGTCGTAGTCGCCCTCGCCGAACTTCGTGTGTCGCACCTGGCCGGTCGCGTCGATCAGGTATTCCGCCGGCCAGTAGAGGTTCTGGTAGTTGTTCCAGGTGGTGTAGCCGTTGTCCAGCGCGACGGGGTAGGGGATGTGTAGCGCTGCGGCGCCGCTGGCCACGTTGGCCGGCACCCGTTCGAAGGCGTACTCGGGGGTGTGCACCCCGATGGCGACGAACCCCGCGTCGTGATACCGGTTGTACCAATCGATTACGTGCGGGATGGCGCGCTGGCAGTTGATGCACGAGTACGCCCAGAAGTCGATCAGCACCACCTTGCCGCGCACCGCCGCCGGGTCCAGCGGCTCGCCGTCCGGGGTGTTGAGCCACCCGGCGATGCCGGCGATGGCGGGTGCCGGGCCGCACTGCTGCAACTGCGTGGCGCCCTCCATGCAGTCGGTCAGCGCGCCGTTGATGCTGACCCCGCCCGGGCTGAGTTGCAGGCCGCTCGTCCCGGGCGGGGGTGTCGCCGGGCCTGCGTTGAGCGTGCGCTGGATGTCGTCGGCGCCGATCTTGTTCTGCATCGCCGTCGTGTAGTCGGGGATGGCGCGCTGCAGCATCGCCGGCAGGTTGAAGACCAGCGCGACGGCCAGCACGACCATCGTGATGCCGCCGGCGACCTGGATCACGCGCTGGTGGCGACGGAACGCGGCGACCCGTTCGGCGACGCGTCGCCCGGCCAGCGCGAACGCCAGCAGCGGCACCGCGTTGCCCAGGGCGAAGGTGCCGGTCAACAGCAAGACGCCGGCCCCGATGGACTGCGTGCCGCCGGCGACCACGATCGCGGCGAGCACCGGACCGGCGCAGGGCACATACAGCGCGCCCAGCGTCAGCCCTAGCCCGAAACCATCGGTGTTGGGCCCGATTTGACGCTGCGGCAGGTACGCGAACGGCCGCTCGATCAGGTGCTGTAGCGGCGGGAAGATCAGCCCCAGCCCGATCAGCACCAGCACCACGAGGGCTGCCCACCTGATGGCGTCCTGCGGCAGGTGCAGCGCGGTCAGCAGCGCCGAGCCGATCAGCGTGGCCAGCGAGAAGCTGCACACCAGGCCCGCGATCAGCAGGTAGGGCCGGGCGGCCGAACTGATGCCGCGTGAACCGCTCGCGCCGGACAACAGGATCACCGGGAGCACGGGCAGGATGCACGGCGAGATCGCGGTGATGAGTCCGCCGAGGAATCCGATGAGCGCGATGGTGTGCATAGCTAGTTACACCTTTACCTGCGAGAAATGGTTCACGTGGCCCGGAACAAGTCACGTCCCGTGCGTTATGCAAATCACACAATGTGCGTTACGCTCGGCCGGTGGCGCAGTTAACCTTCCAGCGC
>NZ_LZJJ01000491.1:0-23725 GCF_001667625.1 Mycobacterium sp. E1715 | reverse complement strand
GCAACACCCAACCCACCGGCCAGCAGGGCGGTGGTCGCCAACCGCGCGATCCGTCGCATCATGACTGTCCTATTCCGTCGGGCGGCCCGTGGTCGGGGCGCTCTGCAGTTGAAGTAAATAGCGCGCCTGCCGCTACCGATCCCAAATTTGGCCGGCGGCCGCCGTGAGCCTCTTGTCAGGCGAGCATGGTTGGCGCTTAGCGCGACTCCGTGCCGTGACCGTTAAGGATCGTTACCACAATCGTGATTTTCGCGCTCGTATCATGAATTCACGAGAATTCCGAAGCTTTGACCCGAACAACGCCGATCGGCGTCCGCGAGCCTGGGGGCTGATATGACGATCGCAATCGCCGCGCACGAGCCAATCGAGAACGACGCGTTCGACGCGCACGACGATGTCATTTCGGCGGTCGCACGGCTCAACGGTATGCCCTGGGGAGGGGACACCGTTCTCGCCGAATTGAAACCGCGCTGGCGGCCCTCAGAAGAAGAGATCGTGCGCGCGGCGATCACCGTGATTTTGGTCGCCCTTGTGGCGATGATCGCCGTCGCCGCAGTCGCGATCTTGACGATGGGTTAGCGGCGGTCACGAGTAGGCGAGCACACGCAGCTCGTTCGGTTTTGTCCCGCCCGTGCGGGAGTCGTTGGGCGGCGGCGACGAGCACTGTCCCGCCGCCGCACCCGACGGTGCGGGCGAACCCGCTTGCGGCACAAGCAATTCAGCGGGACTCATAACGCCGGTGCGCATCGGCCTCACGGGCCTCGGAGATTCGCTTCTGCTTGGCGATATAGAGCTCGGCGTCCGCGGCTGCGTGCAGCGTGGCGATATCGGCGTCCTTGCCGGAGGCCGACGCGGTCCCGATGCTGGTGCCCGGCGTATATAGCCGCGCGGCGCCGACGAATTCCTCTGCCGCGGTGGGCTTGCGACCGGGGCGGTCAGCGATACACACCGCGAACTCGTCGCCGCCGAACCTGGCCAGAACGGCGTCCGCTGGGGCCACTTCTCGCCAGATATCCGCGCGACTTATCAGGTGCCGATCGCCGGCGACATGTCCGTCGGTGTCGTTGATCTGTTTGAAGTTGTCGATGTCCAGCGCGACGACCGTGACGGTGGACGCGGTCGAACGGGACCGCGCCAGCAAGTCGGCGGTGGCAATCTCCCAGCCGGCACGGTTGAGCAGTCCGGTGAGCGGGTCGGTGCACGCCGCGGCGACCAAGGTCCGCGTCAACAGGCCGAATGACTCGGCGGCGCCGACAATCGCGATCACGAAGATGAGGTAGTCGATGTACAACTTGGGCATGGGCGCGAGCGCAAGCGCGACGACACACGCCACGGTAAGCGCGCCGACCAGCAGCGCGCCCCGGCGCGGCGAGTAGAACCCGCGGAGGTACATCGCCAGAAACATCGGGGCGATCAGGCAGACGAACTCGGCGACGATCGCGACGTGGAAGGCCATCACCATGGGTGTGGCGACGATCGCCACGGCCGTCGCCGGTCCGGGTTTGTCGGGCCTGACGGCCAACCACGCCAACGCCGCGGCGCCGAGCACGACCGCCGCGATGCCTCCGGTCGGGTTCCCCGGCTTCAGCCCGGGATGGATTCGGATGAAAGTGCTGAACACAACACCCCAGGTGTAGAGGAACGTGGTGGCGCCCAAATAGATTCGCAGCAGCCGAACCTGATGCTTGCCGTAAAAGCCGCTGCCCGCGTCAGCACGCAACCGCAACCGGTATCGGCCTGCCCTACGGCCGCCTGGGCCTCGGAGGCTTAGACCCATCCGGTCAATCTCCCGGTCATGTGCTGACGCTCGGCCAATTACTGACATCGCCATTTGGCGAGCGCTCGTTTGCGGGTTAACGCTACTAAAGCATGCCGCGACACGCTCAATGAAGCCGCTAGATCTCCGAATCGGCGGGCCGCCGATTAACGGCGTAATTCCCGGGAAATAACCGTAACGGCGAGGCCGCTTGGCAAAAGGCGATTGGGATTGCGGCGTGCCGGTCAGTGTTCACCGTCGCCCACACCGAAGTTGGCTTCACGCGCTACCGGTGCGGCCAATAGACCCGAAGAAGAGCTCGTGCAACGCGGCGATCACGATGATTTCGTTGGCCCCTGTGGCCGTGATTGGCGTCGCCGCGGGTTCGATCTTGACAACGGGTTAGCAGCGATTTGGTCCGGAATCGGCCGTTGCGGGACTTTCCCCAAACCGTGTCAGCAGTGGGACTATGGTGTTGCTGAATTGCTGCGTCGGGAGGTTTCCATGGACGGGACCCCGTTCGGCCGGTACCGATTAATCAATTTGCTCGGCCGGGGCGGCATGGGAGAGGTCTGGCGAGCTTATGACACCGTCACCGACCGGATAGTCGCGCTCAAAGTACTCCCGGCGCATTTTGCTGCGGACAAGACGTTTCAACAGCGATTCCGTCGCGAGGCCCACTCAGCGGCACGGTTGAACAACCCTCACGTGGTGCCAATACACACCTACGGCGAGATCGACGGACGGCTATTCGTCGACATGCGCCTGATCGAAGGGCGGGACCTGGCGACCGTGCTGGCCTCCGGTTCAATGTCTCCGGCACGCGCGGTGCACATCGTCGAGCAGGTGGCACACGCCGTATACGCCGCGCACAAGATTGGATTGGTGCATCGGGACATCAAGCCCTCCAACATCTTGCTCGATGAAAATGACTTTGCTTATCTGATCGATTTCGGGATCGCTCGTGTTCTCGGCGAGACCGGTCTGACTGGTACGGACGCGGTGGTGGGCACGCTGCGCTACATGGCACCCGAGCGCTTCAAAGTCGGTGAGGCCGATGCACGCTCGGACATCTACGCGCTTGCTTGCGTGCTCTACGAATGCTTGACGGGAGGCGCCCCGTTTCCGGGCGACAGCATCGAGCAACAATTGGCAGGGCATCTGTCGGCGCCGCCGCCGCGCCCTTCTGACTCCGGCGCGCCGCCGGCATTCGACGCGGTCATCGCCACCGGCATGGCCAAAGACCCTGCGCAGCGCTACGCCACCCCGGTTGACATGGCACGAGCCGCGCGCGATGCGATCACGGTGCCGCTACGCCGTCCGGACCCGAGCGCGCAGTCACACACCGCCACTGTCCCCACTCGAGTGGCCTCATGGCCGAGTGAGCCAACACGGCAAGGGCGGAAGCCATTGCACCCCGGTCCGCAGCAGGAGATAACCGGGAACCGCAAGCGCGCCAAGCGATCTTGGGTGGTCGCCGCCGCGGTGATTGGAGTGGTCATGGCGTTGGGGGCCGCGAGCCTATACCTTCTGCGCACACATACTTCAACGCACGGATCTCCTACATCAACGGCGGGATCTTCGCAGACGACCGGATCTGCGGCGGCGGCCGCGCCGCCGAGCGGGGGAGGCACGCCCAGTTCGGGGGTCATCGCAGTGCCGAGTGGTCCACCCACGGTCGCCACCTCGGTACGGGTAGGCAATGGCGCGTTTGGAGTCGCGGTCGACTCCGCCGGACACACCGCCTATGTCGCGAACACCGGTTCCAACTCCGTGTCGCTGGTCGATACCGGCAGTCGTACGGTCACAGCCACCATCGCGGTAGGACGCCACCCGGTGGGCGTTGCCGTGGATCCGTCGACCCGGACCGTCTACGTCACCAACTACGACGACTCCTCGGTGTCGGTCATCGACACCACCAACGGCACGGTCATCGCCAAAATCGGTGTCGGGAGCCACCCCGGCGGGGTAGTGGTCGACCCGGATGCCCGGATCGCCTATGTCACTAACGGTGATAGCGCATCGGTGTCGGTGATCGACGTGACAACGCATGCCGTGACCGCGACGGTGCCTACCGGAAAAGGTCCAAGCCGGGTAGCCATCGATCGGACCGCGCACCGCTTGTTTGTCACCACTGCCGATCCCGCGGTGACGGTTGTCGATACCACGAACCGAACTGTCATCGGTACCGTTGCGCTCCGCGTCCACCCGGCCGGCATCGCCATCGACACCGCATCGCACACCGCCTATATCGCCAGCGGCGACGATGCATCGGTGTCCTTCGTCGACACCAACAGCCTGAGCGTCACCGCTAGTGTGCCTGTCGGGCAACGCCCCGCGGGGGTCGCAGTGGACCCCCCGACGAACACCGCGTACGTGGCCAACTACAGCGGCGGGTCCGTGTCCGTGGTCGACACCACCAAACACATCGTCACCGGAATCCTTGCCGTCGGAAACAATCCGCTCGCCATCGCCGTCGACCCAAACACGCACTTCGCCTACGTCACCAGCGACCTTGACCATGGCTCGTTGACAGTGATCGAGCGCTGACGTCGGAGCCATCGCGCACCGGTGGATCTTTACTCGGTGCTCTGGCTTGCCGTCTATGACGGCGTTGTAAGTTCGTTCGGGCGATCGCTGGCGCATTCAAGTGATTCGGTTTGAAGTCACGTCCGGGCGAAAAGGTCAGCCGCAACTCGATCCACCACACGAAGACGCGAAAGGAAGCCTATGAGAACGATCGCAAACCGCCACGCGGCAATCGTCGGCCTGGCCGCCGTCGCGCTGATCCCTGTGGGCTGCAGCAATGGCAAGAGCGTCGACGCGTCGGCGCCGCCTCAGGTCGGGGTGAGCGCCACCTCCACGTCGAAAGCCCCGGCGCCGCCCACCGAGGTGAAGCTGATAGGGGAGCGCGACGTCGAGGTGACTCTGACCGGCCCGATCGCGGTCAAGTACTCGTCGGCAACCGAGGATCAGAAGAAGGCACTCGGCAAGCCGCTGACGGGTGACCGCAACGCGGGGACTCGGGACAGCGGCGTGGTGTTCCAGCAATTCCAGGGCGGCGCGATCACCGCCAGGAACGGCGCGGCGGGCACACCCGCGTACATCATCGTGGGCAAGATCCGGGAGGCCTGGAATGTCCCACGTGGCCCGGACGGCACGCCTGCGGTCACCGGCACTAACGGTTCCGCAGGTCCGCTGGGCTCGCCCACCAGCGACGTGAACGCCTTGGGCGACCTGCAGGTGTCGACCTTCGAGCACGGCAAGATCGAGTACAGCCCGACGACCGGCCAGGTCGCGGTGACGGTGAACGACAAGGTCGTCCCGTCCGGGCTCTAGCTCGAATTGCGGGCAGCGCCCTGGCCCGCCATTTGGATGACTCGCATGGTGGAGGTTCCACTGGCCGCAATCGGGGGCCAGGACGTCGTTTGGTGTCGACTTCGAGTCCGCCGACCTTCGGCCCTGGAGTGGCCGACTTATCCCACAATCGCCCGCGCTGCGCGCTCGGCGATGAGCATGACCGGCGCGTTGGTGTTGCCGGAAATGATGGTGGGTATAGCCGAGGCATCGACCACCCGAAGGCCTGCGACGCGATACACACGGCAGTCGGTATCGAGCACCGCGGCGGGCGCCCGTGGCCGACCGTGCGCGTCAAAGGCTCCCATCGCGCAGGTGCCCACCGGGTGGAAAATAGTCGTGCCGAGTTCACCGGCCGCGTTCTGCAGGTCTTCGTCGCTCACCAGCTGCGGGCCGGGAAGCAACTCCTGCGGGCGGTAGCGGGCCAGAGCTGGCGCCGCCATGATCTGCCGGGTCATCCGAAGGCCCCGCACGGCGATTTGACGATCAACGTCGGTCGACAGGTAGTTGCAGAAGATCTTCGGATAGGTCAGGGGATCTGCACTGGCCATCCGCACATGGCCTCGCGAAGTGGGTCGCAGATTGCAGACCGAGGGAGTGATCGCGCCGAAGGGGTGCAGGGGTTCGCCGAACTTCGGCAACGACAAGGGCTGCACATGCCACTCCAGATCGGCACTTCCCAGCGCGGGGTCGCTCTTGGCGAAAGCCCCCAGGGTGGAAGGCGGCATCGTCACGGGCCCCGACCGCAACAGCAGGTATTGAAGCCCCATGCCTGCACGGGTGATCCAGTTCCTGTACAGGGTGTTGACGGTCGGGGCGCCCTGGACCCGGTAGATCGTTCGAAGCTGCAAGTGGTCTTGGAGGTTTTCGCCCACTCCTGGCAGATCGACGGCCACCGGCACTTGATGCTGGGCGAGCAGGCCGGCCGGGCCGAGACCCGAGACCTGCATCAGATGCGGCGAGCCAATCGCTCCGGCGCTCAGGATCACCTCGTTCCGGGCTCGGACGTCGACAATGTGGCCGCCTTTGAGCAACCGCACACCGGCGATGCGGTGCCGGGCCGTGGTCCAGGCGCCCCGGCGCTGATCCTCGAGGACCTGATCGTCCATCAGAAGCCGCAAGGCCTGGGTCTGCGTGTAGACGGTGAGATTCGGCCGGTGGGCGATGGGATGCAAGAAGGCATCGGCCATCGACCAGCGACGGCCGCGCCGTTGGTTGACGTGAAAGTACGCACAGCCGGCGTTGTCGCCCTGGTTGAATTCATCGATCGGGGAGATGCCCACCTGGGCGGCGGCGGCCTGCCAGGCGTCCAGGATCTTCCAGCGCACCCGCGGTAGCTCGACGCGGATCTCACCACCGGCGCCGTGCCAGTCGTCGGCTCCGCCGTAGTAGTTTTCCAGCTTTCTGTAGATTGCCAGTGTCTCGCCGGGACTGTCCGGGCCACCCCAGAGCCAGCGCTCGTCACCGGTGGCCTGTGCCCAGAGCTTGTAGTCACTTGCCTGTCCGCGCATGTGGATCATCGCGTTGATCGACGAGCAACCGCCGATCACGCGGCCGCGTGCGTAGTGAATGCTGCGGCCGGCCAGGCCGGGGTCGGGCTCGGTCGTAAAGCACCAGTCGGTGCGGGGATTGGCGATGGTGTACAGGTAGCCCACCGGCACCTTGATCCAGAACCAGTCGTCTTGGCCGCCGGCCTCTATCAGGAGGACACGGCGATCAGGGTTGGCGCTGAGTCGATTGGCGAGCAGGCAGCCGGCGCTGCCTGCTCCCACGATGATGAAGTCGAATTCGGCCACCGGGTTCATTCCGGTATCGGTCCTCCACGGCGTCGGATACGAGTCCTAGTGTGCGCGATGACCACCACATCCCGTCGAGGAATGATTGGCCGTGACTGATGAGCGAGAACCGTTGACGGCAGGGCAGTACGCGTAGCTTTACTGCGAGCCCTCCAGTCTGGCGCAGCCTGCTGTTGCCGCAAGTTAGCAGGGGGTGTTTGGATACGATTGGCATGTGCGACGGCAGCCGCCGATGCACCGGCCGGATTCTTTTTCAGTGCCGAATCTCGGTGCGCAGTTCACTTGTAAATCCTGCATAGGACAGCTCGCCATTGCCCAGATCAACGTCCTCCAGTGGAGCTACAGCCGCGATTCTGCTCCTTGTCGCTAGCATCCCAACAACGGCCTGCAGCCATCCATCGGTAACGGCTGCCTCGGTGAAGTCAACCACCACGTCAACCGATGCCTCTGCGACACATAGCGACTCATTGACGTTGGCCGGCACAGCTTTCCCGCTGCATGACGTCCAATGCCGCGATATGGGCGGCGCGGTGATCGTCACGGCCAAAACGCAGTCCGGTGAAGGTGTCACCGTCGATGCCGCGGGCGGCAAGCTTGAAACTTTGGACTTCAGCGCCGGTGGTATCGCCTACTTCTGGGAGCCGACATCGACCGGAGGAGCACCGCCACCAACGCTGACGCGAGACGGTGACAATTACACCGTGACTGGCAAGATCAAACAGCTTCACGATTACACCAAACTCAGTGATTTCACGTTTAGAGCAACCTGCCCGCGTTGAGCATCCTCGCCTCGGCGCGTTACCGGCCCCTCCAGCGACGACTTGGGATCGACTGTGCGCCACGGCCGTCCGTCCAGGAGGTCCGGGCGACCGGCTAACCAAATGACAGCAGCCACGATAGCGTGGGCACAATGTCGATTCAGGCGATGACCCAGAAGCACAGGGAGTGGCTTCGCACTTGGTGACGACTGATCAGTTTGGCGGCTAGGGGGACGATGCGAAGAACGAGGGGAATGAGCGCGCCGACAGGCAGCCATGCGCTCGCAATCCTGGCGCTGTCCGCGCTGACAGCCGGGTGCACGGCGACCGTCAGCGGCACAGTGGTAGCGGCCCCGACCATGGGTCATGCTCCTCAACCGTTGCCACCCGGTGCCCTGTCCGGATTGCTGCTCAGCCCGACTGAAATTGGCTCGATCATGGCCGCCCACATGGAGGTGGTCGACGCCGGCGACACCATGTACACGAATCAGCCTCTCGCTGATGGATGTTTGGTCTGGGCCGAGGCACAGGATTACTCCTACCAAGGCAGCGGCTGGACGGCTGTGCGCATGCAGAAGCTGAAGGACCGACGCGACAACGCCGATCATGTGGCATACCAGGCGGTGGTGTCGTTCCCGGGAGGATTGGCCGCCCATGACTTCTACGCCAGCCAGGTCACGGGCTGGGCGAACTGCGATGACCGGCGCGTCGATCTCCACGACCCGGGAGACCCCACGGCGCACTACTGGACGCTGAGTAAGGCCCGCGCCGAGGACGGCGTCTTGACGATAACGAGGGTCCAAGAAGACGGTGGAGGAGTTTGGGCGTGCCAACGCGCGTTGACGGCTTCCAACAACGTGGTGATCGATGTAAGCGCATGCGCCGACAATGTCGGCGACCGGGGTGCGCAGATCGCAGAGCATATCGCGAAGAAGATTTCCTAAGCTTCGACAACCGAGCGGTCGGAGAGCGTCGACAAACGTCTGGAAACTTGTCGACGCCTCGATCCCACTAACCGCGAAATGAGCTGATACAGGAGAGGATAACGAATCCCAGGCGTAACTTGACATAATGTCGCTTATCGGCACAACGGGTATAGCCCGGTCGCAGACGAGAGCCGCCTTCGCGGGCCCCGACTTGCAATTACCCGGTCGAGCCGGCTATCGCGCCAACCGTGCGCCGGTACCCTCGGCCGCGTCATCGAGTGTGCGTTCAGGGCATCGAGTGTGCGCCCACGGCGGCGACACGCCCGATCGGCGCCCACCATAGGCGCACACCCAAATGAGCGTTGGGATGCGGCAGTTAAGTGGCAATTAAGTGGCCGGCACCCCCGATCCGGCTTTCCGCCTACCCAACCCCAAAACGTCACCGTGACGAAAGTCTATGCGGCTCAGCGGTATTGCGTCACTTACCGGCACGAAGCCTGCGAGGCGGTTTTCAGAAATGGGCCGCCTTCGCGAGATCTGGCCCACGAACCGCTCACCGGTGAGACGTCGACAGCCGGCGGCGCACCCCGCGGCATCGAGTGTGCGGTCAGGGCTTCGAGCGTGCGCTCACGGCGGCGACACGCCGACAAGCGCCGCCATGGGTGCACGCTCGATGGCACGAACATTCGGCGACCGGCTTCGCACGCCAACAAGCGACGCCCGCCGATCTCCGCTTCCCCGCCAAGGACCTCACCAATGCGTCACCGTGACGAATTACCCTGTCCCACCCCAGAGCCCTGGCCGGGAGGTCAGTTCGAATTGTGTCGCCAGCGCGTGGGGGCCGCGCTGCGATGCGTGTCGGTCGACCAGAGATGGCCGCAATCCGAGCACTGCAGATGCACCAGCGTGCCCCTGTTACTCAGGAGGTACTGCCAGTGCGTATCGCAGTTGCGGGTGCTTCGACAATCGCCACATCTGGCGCGGTGATCGCAGCGCGGACACGGCAACCATGCACGCCGGCCACGGTCGGCCGTCGGATCAATCGGTAGCACGAGCAGTCGTCCGTTCAGGCAACACGCCGGCGCGGACCAACGCGTCGTAGACCCGCTGCTGCTCCTCATCGAGATTCGAGTACAGCATTTCGTATGCCTTTTCTTCCTCTTCAAGCACGGCGACAGGGTCCCAGTCGTCACCCGTCGCTTCGAGCATCGCGCTGCGTCTACGCGCCTCGTCGAGGGTCAGGTCGTAGCCAAAGTCGAGGTCGGCCATCGCGCTCCCAGCCATTAGATATGCAAACGAATGGTAAGGATGGCCTAATTAGTGGCGCTCGGGCTATGAACTGGGTCACTATTGCCGCTTGACGTTGGTCACACCCGACTCCGGCACAGTGTGACACCGAGAATCCGACGAGCCACGCCGTGACGACGCGGCCGTCGGGCTGCTACCTGCCCGGAAGCGGGCCCCGGACCCTATCCCCCGTCCCCCAGGTCCGTCGCCGGCAATACGTCACTGTGACGAATATTGCTGCAGCGCAGGGTTATTCACGACTTAACCGCCGCGCGCAGGCCACGATCTCGAGCGAATTCAGCCGGATCGTTTCTCACGCACTCAGGCGCCGATAGCGGTCGAGCCGCCGCAGGGCCTGCGCCGACGCCCGCCCCGGGGCCGGCTGCAGCGCGCTGTCGACCCGCGCACGGACAGCATCGACGTCGAGATCCATTCCGATCGCCACAAGACGATTGGCCACGGCCCCCCGCGGCGCAGGCCCGATGTGGATTGCGCTACCTACCAGATTGACGACATAGCCATGAACGGTCGCGCGGTGGCGCACCGCCACGATCCCTTTCAGCCTGAACACCCGCGGCGGCGGATCTTCGAGAAGGTCGAACAGGGCATTGGGGTCGACGCATCCGGAGCTGCAGACGGCGACGGCGTCGGCATGGACGTGGTCATGGTCATGCTCGGGCGCCAGATCCAGGAACGAGAGCTGCCCAACCCGGCCGGACGTGGCGGACGCGTCGAAGAGTAGCTCCGGGGCTATCCGGCCACCCGTCGTCGCCACGACATGTATGCGCGGGTTACGTTGCGCGGCACGCTGTGTGACGCGTTGCACCATGGCCGCCCGCTCGCCCTCGGGCACCTGGTCGATCTTGTTGACGACGATCAGCGACGCCGCACCGTAGCGCACCGGCGGCAGGGCGCCGCAGTCGACGGTGTCGAAGTGGTTCACTGCGTCGACGACGTCGACAAGCCCGCCCGGGCGAACCCCGCGGATCTCACTGAAGCCGATGATCCGCGCGATAGCCACTGGGTCGGCCAGACCGCTGGCCTCGACGACGATGGCATCGAGGCGCCGAGCCGGGTTGGCGAGCTTGATGAGTGCGTCGTCGAGCCCACCGCCGTCGGGCAGGCAACAGATGCATCCTCCGGCGATCGACGCTGGCTCGTCGACCTGGCCGGCGACCAAGGCGGCGTCGATGTTGATGTCGCCGAAGTCGTTGACCACCACACCTATTCGCGTGCGAGGATGGCGTAACAGGTGGTTGAGCAACGTCGTCTTGCCGGCCCCGAGATGACCAGTGAGGGCGATGACGGGTACCGCAGCCACGCCTCACCCTCCACTTCGACGTCCGGACATCCGATGCTAACCGGCGCAGCTTGATCGGTGTGCTCGCCGCCGGGTCGGAGTCCAGCGTTGCCGACAATGCTCAGCAAGGAGCCGCGGCTACTGCCGCGACCGGGGCGGCGAGACTGACATCGACTCCTAGCCCATCGGCCGGTCAGCCGCCGGGCGCCGACCAGTGCACCACCTTCATGGCGGTCATCTCGTCGAGTAGTTCGGGCCCGAAGCCGAAGCCCGCGCCGCTGGCACGGCGGGGTTCGGAGGCGCCGCCCGGCGCACCGCCGAAGACGTCGTTGATCTTGACGGTCCCCACGGGAAGCTTGCGCCACGCCTCCTGGGCGTGCGCCATGCCGCCGGTGAGCACGGTGGCGGCCAAGCCGTATCGGTCGTCGGCGGCTTCGGCCAGTGCCGTGGCGAAGTCGGGCACCGCCCGTACCGGCGCGATGGGACCGAACGTTTCCTCGCGCATGATGAGCATGTCGGGCGTGCAGTCGGTCAACACCGTCGGCGGGTAGAACGAACCCGGCCCGGGTCGCGGCTCGCCGCCGACCAGAACGTGGGCCCCGGCGCGGGTGGCCTCCTCGACATGCGTGTGCACGTGCTCGCGATGGCGCTCGTCGACCAGCGGTCCGATGCGGTCGGCCCACGCGATCGCCTCGTCGATCAACGCGTTGAGGAATGCGTCGGCGATCGATTGCACGACATAGACCCGCTCCACCGAGACGCAGACCTGTCCGGCATTCGCGAAGGCACCGAGCGCCGCCTGCCCCGCCGCCCACGCCGGATCCACGTCGGCGTCGACGATCAACGGATCGTTTCCGCCGTTCTCCAGCAGGGCCTTTGCGCCCCGCTCGGCACAGGCCCGCGCGATCTCTCGGCCCGTCGCACTGCTGCCGACGTGCGCGACGACATCGACCAGCTCCGCGGCCACCAACCGTTCCCCGACGGTGCCGTCACCGTCCACGATTTCGAGGACACCGTCGGGCAACCGCGCCGCCAGCAGCTCGGCGAAGCGCCGGCCCGTCTGCGGGCAGCGCTCGCTGGCCTTGTGCACCACAGTGTTCCCGGTAACCAGGGCCGCTCCGAGCAGTCCGGCCGCCACCGCCACGGGCTCGTTCCACGGCGTGATCACCGCAACCACGCCGCGCGGCTGGGGCACCATCAAATCGGTTGCGGACCAGCCGCCCTGCAGGGCGCTGCCGCGGTGCAACGGTCCGAGTTGGGCGTACTGAAGGAGCGTGTCGATGCCCGCGTTCACGCCGCCACGCGCGTCGCCGCTCAGCTTGCCGGTCTCTCGCTCGTTCAGTTCGGCGAGTTCGTCGGCCGCGGCCCGTACGTCGGCCGCTGCGGCCGCCACGGCGGCGGCGCGTTCGGCCGGCGACGTGCGGGCCCAGTCGCCGGCGGCGGCCGCCGCACGCCTGACCGCTTCATCACAGTCGGCCGGCTCGGTGATCGGCACCTGGGTGACGGTGTCACCGGTGCGCGGATCCAGGACGCTGATGATCTTGGTAAGGGTCGAAGCCACGACAGCGGATACCCTGCCCCAGGCTCGACCAATCAGCCACCGGCAAGAATCCCTGGTCAGCGCGGTGAAGAACGCCTCGGGACGCCATGCCGATCCGGTATGGTCGGCGTGTCCGCGAGCGGAAGAAACAGAGGGCTTCGATGGCAAAACGGTTCCCCGGCAACGCCTTTACCTCATCGCAGGCGGTGGATCCGGGTCTGCGCAAGGTTGCCCGGTTCCTTCCGCGTGGGTATGCGCTCCAGCGCGGGCTCAAAGTCCAGCGGACGATCATGAACTTTTTCGGAACGGCCGGCCGGTTGCGGGACGTGCCGGAAGCGACGGTCGACGAGCACGTCACGGTTCGTCTGCATCGTCCGGTCGATCTTCCCGGCCGCGCCCCGGCCATGTTGTGGGTCCACGGCGGCGGGACCATCATGGGTCGCGCCGCCCAGGACGACAAGTTCCTGCGCAAGCTGTCGAACCGCACCGGTGTCGCGATCGCGGCGGTGGAACATCGCGTGGCACCCGAACATCCGTACCCGATCCCGGTCGAGGACTGCTACGCGGCGCTGCGGTGGCTCGCACGCCAACCATGGGTGGACCCCGATCGGCTCGCCGTCGGCGGGGCCAGCGCCGGCGGGCTCTTCGCGGCCGCGGTGGCGCAACGGGCTCACGACCGCGGTGACGTCAAACTCGCCTTCCAGATGCTGGTGTATCCCATGCTCGACGATCGGACCGGCGCCGAACGCAGCGGTCAGAGGCGCATCATGTGGACCGAGACCGACAACCAACTGGCGTGGCGCTGGTATCTCGGCGGCGCCGACGCCAAAGAGGCCGCCCCGTCGCGGCGGGACGATCTCTCCGGACTGCCGCCGGCGTGGATCGGGGTCGGAACGTTGGACCTCTTCTACGAGGAGTGCCGGCAGTACGCGCGGCGCTTGCGGGAGGCGGGCGTCCCCGTGCACGAGGAGATCGCTCCCGGCGCGTTTCACGCCTTCGACCAGATTGTGGATAACGCGCCCGTGTCGGTGAAATTCTTCGCGAGCCAGTGCGATCACCTTCGCGACGCGCTCGCCCCATCCGCGGCATAAACCGCGCGCGCAGCGGCCGACCCGCTTGTGCGCGAACACTTTCCGCGCAGCGCAGCGCAGGCGAAGGGGATGCCGGCGGACGCCTGGGCGGCGAATGCCGTCACTTTTTGACTGCAAAGTGTGCAGAATGTGCAACTATGGACGCCGTGGTCGTCAATCAGATGGGTCTACGCGAGCGCCGTCGCCGCCAAACGAGCGCGGACATCCGCGACGCCGCGGTGCGCCTCACGGTGGAACGCGGCTACGACAAGGTCACCATCGACGAGATCTGCGCCGAAGCCGGCATCTCGACGCGCACCTTCTTCAACTACTTCCCCAACAAAGAATCGGCGATCGCCTACGGGCCGTCCGACATACCCCCCGAACTGGTAGCGGATTTCGTCGCCGCCGGCCCTGCCCCGTACTCGGAGGTGCTGGCGGAGCTGATCACGCTCGCCGCCCACCATCTTCGCGACGTGCCCCCACGCCGCGAACACGCAGCACACATGCTCGAACTCGCCAAAACCTCGCCGGCGGTGCTGGCCGCGTTCCTCGCCGACCTGGAACGGTTTCAAACTCACCTGACCGACATCGTCGCCCGCCGCCAGGGCATGCAACCCGACGACGAAATCGTCGCGCTGATCGCCGCGCTGGCGCTGACGGCGGTGCGCTCCGGCATCGAGCGGTGGTCGAGGGGCGAAGGCGACGCCGACGACACGCCGATGCCCCATGTCGAGCGAGCGGCCGCGCTGGTCAACAGCATCTTCACGAAGTGACCTGAAACACCGACCGCAATCGTTGCATGGTGTGCAACAAATGCACAGTATGTACTATGCTCTGTTCTGCGGTACTCGGGGACGCCTCCGCGTCGCACGGCGCGTGTCGCACTGGGGGCGACGACCGGCGTTCTCGTGAGACCGCTACCTCTGACCATCGAACCTGTACGGACCGAGGCGACCGCCGAAACCGTTGCGGCGCACCGTAAGCCGTCGCGCATGACTGACCACGTCACGATCGGATGACGAGGAAGGGAATTCCCTAGGTGCAGATCTCGAAGGTTATGCGCAACACATGGTTGCCGCTGCTGATCGTCGCGGTCCTGGTCATCGGTGGCTTCGCGGTGGCGCGGGTCAAGTCGTTCTTCGGAGCCCACGACACGGGCATCATGACGAGCCCACGGCTGGACGATTCCAAGCCGTTCAAGCCGAAGGTCGTCAAGTACGAGGTCTTCGGCACGGCCAGGACGGCCAACGTGAACTATTTGGATTTGTCTGCCGACCCGAAGCGGGTCGACGGTGCGCCCTTGCCGTGGACGCTGGTGCTCAGCACGACTGCCCCATCGGTCTTCCCGAACCTCTCGGCCCAAAGCGACGGCAATTCGTTGGGTTGTCGCATCACCATCGACGACGAAGTCAAGGCCGAGAACCAAACCAACGGCGTGCACGCCCTGACCTTCTGCTTGGTGAAATCCGCATGAGCGCACACTTCGATGACGCCCGCACCGACACCATTCCCGTGGCCGACGAACCGGTACGGGAAAGAATCCCGCGGATCATCCGAACCTTCGCGGTTCCCATCATCATCGGCTGGATCGCGCTCATCGCGGTGCTCAATGTCGTCGTTCCTCAGCTGGATGAGGTCGGGAAGATGCGCTCGGTGGAGATGACTCCCGACGACGCGCAGTCGGTCGTCGCGACCAAGCGCATGGGCGCAATCTTCAACGAGTACAAGTCCAACAGCTCGGTGATGATCGTGCTCGAGGGACAGAATCCCCTCGGCGCCGACGCCCACGCCTACTACGACCAAATGGTCAAAAAGCTCGATGCGGACACCAAACACGTCGAGCACGTGCAGGACATGTGGAGCGATCCCCTGACCGGGGCGGGCGCCCAGAGCAACGACGGCAAGGCGGCCTACGTCCAGGTGTATCTGGCCGGCAACCAGGGCGAAGCCCTGGCCAACGAATCGGTCGAGTCCGTCCAGAACATCGTCAAGAGCCTGCCCCCGCCGCACGGAGTTAAGGCGTACGTCACCGGGCCCGCCGCGCTGTCGGCGGATCAGCACACGGCAGGTGACCGCAGCCTGCAGCTCATCACCGCGGCCACGTTCACGGTCATCATCGGGATGCTGCTCCTGGTCTACCGGTCGGTGGTCACCGTGTTGCTCACGCTGGTGATGGTCGTGTTCGAACTTTCGGCCGCCCGCGGGATGGTCGCTTTTCTGGGCTACTACAAGATCATTGGGCTCTCGACCTTCGCCACCAACCTGTTGGTCACGTTGGCGATCGCGGCCGCCACCGACTACGCGATCTTCTTGATCGGCCGATATCAGGAAGCCCGCGCGGTCGGCGAGTCACGCGAAGACGCCTACTACACGATGTACAAAGGCACCGCACACGTGGTGCTCGGCTCGGGTCTGACCATCGCCGGCGCGACCTTCTGCCTGCACTTCACCAACCTGCCCTATTTCCAGACGCTGGGCATCCCGCTGGCCATCGGCATGGTGGTCGTCGTGGCGGCGGCGCTCACGCTCGGGCCCGCGGTGATCTCGGTGGCCACCCGCTTCCGCAGGACGCTGGAACCCAGACGGACACAACGCATTCGCGGGTGGCGCAAGATCGGCGCGCTCGTGGTTCGGTGGCCGGGACCGATCCTGGTGGTGACGATAGGGATCGCCCTCATCGGCTTGCTCACCCTCCCCGGGTACCGCACCAACTACAACGACCGCAACTACCTGCCGGCCGACCTGCCCGCCAACGAGGGTTACGCGGCCGCGGATCGGCACTTCTCCCAGGCGCGGATGAATCCCGAAGTGCTGATGATCGAAAGCGACCACGATCTGCGCAACTCCGCGGACTTCCTGGTGATCGACAAGATCGCCAAGACGGTTTTCCGGGTGCCCGGAATCGGCCGCGTGCAAGCCATCACCCGGCCGCAGGGCACGCCGATCGAGCACACCTCGATCCCGTTCCAGATCAGCATGCAGGGCGTCACCCAGCAGATGAACCAGAAGTACCAGGAAGATCAGATGGCCGACATGCTGCACCAGGCCGACATGATGCAGACGACCATCGACAGCATGGAAAAGATGTCGAGCATCACCGCGCAGATGGCCAACGACATGCATCAGATGGTCAAGAAGATGCACGACATGACCATCGACATCAACGAATTGCGCCAGCACATGGCCGATTTCGAGGACTTCTTCCGGCCGATCCGCAGCTACCTCTACTGGGAACGGCACTGCTACGACATCCCGGTCTGCTGGTCGCTCCGCTCGGTCTTCGACGGCCTGGACGGCATCGACATCATGACCGATGACATCGAGAGCCTGCTGCCGATCATGGACCATCTGGACACGCTGATGCCCCAGATGGTGGCGCTGATGCCTTCGATGATCGAAAACATGAAGGCCATGAAAACGACGATGCTGACCATGTATTCGACCCAGAAGGGTCTGCAGGATCAGCAGAACGAGGCGCAGAAGAACTCCAACGCGATGGGTAAAGCGTTCGACGCGTCCAAGAACGACGACTCGTTCTACCTGCCGCCGGAGACCTTCAACAACGCCGAGTTCAAGAAGGGGATGAAGAACTTCATCTCCCCCGACGGCCATGCCGTGCGCTTCATCATCAGCCATGACGGCGATCCGATGTCGCAGGAAGGCATTTCGCACATCGGCGCCATCAAGAAGGCCGCCTACGAAGCGCTCAAGGGCACGCCGCTGGAGGGCTCGAAGATCTATCTCGCGGGCACCGCGTCGATCTACAAAGATCTCAGTGACGGCAACACCTATGACTTGCTGATCGCCGGAATCTCGTCCCTGTGCTTGATTTTCATCATCATGCTGCTCATCACGCGGGGCGTGGTGGCGTCGGCCGTCATCGTGGGCACCGTCCTGCTCTCGCTGGGGGCGTCGTTCGGCCTGTCGGTGTTGATCTGGCAGCACCTCATCGGCATCGAGCTGCACTGGATGGTGCTCGCCATGTCGGTCATCATCCTGCTTGCCGTGGGCGCGGACTACAACCTGCTGTTGGTGGCGCGGTTCAAGGAGGAGATCTACGCCGGCCTGAACACCGGAATCATCCGGTCGATGGGCGGCACGGGTTCGGTCGTCACCTCGGCGGGACTGGTGTTCGCCTTCACGATGATGACGATGGCGGTCAGTGAGCTGACTGTCATCGGTCAGGTCGGTACCACCATCGGATTGGGTCTGCTGTTCGACACCCTGATCGTCCGGTCGCTGATGACGCCGTCGATCGCCGCGTTGCTGGGCAAGTGGTTCTGGTGGCCGCAACGGGTGCGGCAACGCCCGGTGCCGTCGCCGTGGCCCAAGCCGAGCACAGAGAAGGCACCCGAGGAGGCCGAAATCCTCGCTCCCGTCAGGTAACCCAGTCCGGTTGCCCGCCGGTGTCCACCGCGGAGAAGTCCTTGTGGCCCAGGCCGGCGGTGGTGCCGCCGTCGACGACGAACTCCGAGCCGGTCGAGTAGCTCGACTCGTCGCTGGCCAGGTAGACCACCAGACTGGAGACCTCCTCGGGCTGGGCGATCCGGCCCAATGCGGTCTGGAAGATGTCTTCGGGGACCCACTCGGTCATCGGCGTCTTGATGAGCCCGGGATGGATCGAGTTCACCCGAATCCCACTGGGCCCCAACTCGAGTGCCGCCGATTTGGTCAAGCCCCGGACGGCGAATTTTGTTGCGGTGTAACCGTGGCAGGCGATCGTGCCGGCGATCCCCTCGATGGAGGAGATGTTGATGATCGACCCCCGTCCGGCTTCCTTCATGGGTCTCACCACGGCGCGGATGCCCAGGAAGACGCCCGTCAGGTTGATGTCGAGGATGCGCTGCCACTCCGAGAGCGCGTAGTCCTCGAACGTGCCGATGTTGATGATGCCCGCGTTGTTGACGAGCACGTCGAGATGGCCGAACTCGCTCAGGGCGGTGGCCACCGCGGCGTCCCAGTCCTCGGGTTTCGTCACGTCCAGGTGCAGATAGCGGGCGGCGTCCCCGACCTCGGCCGCGACCGCCTTGCCCTCGTCGTCGAGGATGTCACCGAACACCACCTTGGCTCCCTCGGCCACCAGCGTCCGCACGTGCGAGGCCCCCATCCCCCGCGCGCCACCGCTGATCAGCGCGACCTTCCCGGCCAACCGTTCTGCCACTGTGATTCTCCTGTCGTGTGGGTCCTAAGCACCATACGTACAGGAGTCAACGTATGGCCATTGGCCTATTTTTTGTCCGACCACCGGAAAACCGTCAGGCAGGCGATCAGCCCGCCCACGCTCCATGCGGTCAATACGAAGAACGTCGGCCAGTGTTCCCAGCTGCCGGCCGGTTCGAAGGCGGCCATGTTCGACGGCAAGAGCACCGACCGGAAACCCTGGGCCATCCACTTCACCGGGAACACAGAGCCGAGGGTCAACATCCACGCCGGCAACGCGACGAGCGGAACATAGGTGCCCGACACGAACTGCAAGGCGACCCCGGGGCCGTTGGTCAGGACAGCCGCCGAAACCGCGGTGCTCGCAAAATTACTCACGAAAATGCCCAGTAACGAGCAGCTGATGATGCCCATCAGGAACACCCACGTCAGGGTGAACCACCCAAAAGCATCGGTTGGTAGATGGAGTTTGAAGACCAGCACACCCACCGACAACAGCACGACGGCCTCGGCCAGGCTGGCGACGGCAACCAGGGCGATCTTTCCGACGAAATACGACGACGCGGTCGTCGGAGTCCCCCGCAGCCGCCTCAGCGCGCCGCTCTCCCGGTCGGCGGCAACGCTGATACCGAGATTGATGAAGGACGTGGACAGGATTCCGTAAGCGAGGATGCTCGCGGCGAGCACGGCACCGG
Organism: Mycobacterium sp. E1715; assembly: GCF_001667625.1. NCBI lineage: Bacteria > Bacillati > Actinomycetota > Actinomycetes > Mycobacteriales > Mycobacteriaceae > Mycobacterium > Mycobacterium sp. E1715. Next base: position 4,077 of record NZ_LZJJ01000491.1, on the reverse strand, counting down.
TGCTGGTGTCGCTGTGCGGCATCTTCGTCGAAAAGATCGAACCCAACAGAATGCCGATCACGGCAGGCATCGAAAACGTGAGGACCAACTGCTCCGGCCGGCGGTAGAACATTTTCAGCTCGGGCACGATTCGCGACACCCCGATGCGGAGCGGACCGGGGAGCGGCGCCTCGAGCGTGCGGTGGCGCTGCGGTGACGAACCCTGCGCTTGGTCGATGCCCATCACGCCTCGCCGATCAACCGCAGATAAGCGTCTTCGAGCGTCGGCCGGGAGACCGTCAGCTGAGCCAATTCAGCCCCGTCCTTCGACCGCTGCCTGATCAGGTCGGTCGGGCGATCCGTCTCCTCCACGTGGACGCGGCCTGCCTCCACCCACCGGACCGTAGCGGCGGAGCTGACGTACTCGGTCAGTCTTGCCGGTGAGTCGACCGCCACAACCCTGCCGTCGGCCAGGACTGCGACCCGGTCCGCCAGGGCGGCGGCCTCCTCCAGGTAGTGGGTGGTCAACAGGATGGTCGTGCCATCGCTCGCCAGTAATCTGATGAGGTCCCAGAATCGTCGCCGGGCATCCGGATCGAAGCCGGTCGTCGGTTCGTCCAGGAAGAGCAATTCGGGCATGCCGATGATGCCGAGGGCGACGTCCAAACGACGGCGCTGCCCACCTGACAGCGTCCTCACCCGGGCGTGGGCAACCGAGGTCAGCCCGACGAGTTCGAGTGTCTCCCCCGGAACCCGTGCCCTCCCATAGCATTTCGTCAGCATCTGAACGGTTTCCGCGACGGTCAGCATCCCCGCGTCGCTGACTTCTTGCAGCACGATGCCGATCTTGGCGCGCCAGCAGCGGCCGGCGGTTCCGGGATCTTCGCCCAACACCCGCACGTCTCCGGCATCTCGCTGTCGATGGCCCTCCAGGATTTCGATCGTCGTTGACTTTCCCGCGCCGTTGGGCCCCAGGATGGCGAAGATCTCGCCGTAGCCGACGTCGAGATCCACGTCGCGCACCGCGGGCCGGTGCCCGTAGGCCTTCGACAAGCCTCGAACGTGCACCGCGCGGGGCTGTTCCGCGTGCTTGACCGCGATCGGCTCGGCCTTCTCGGCCGGCTGCTCGTGTCGCGCCGACCGTGCCCGCCCGGGAGCGTTCACGCGTGCGTTCCTCCCGGGTCCTGTTGGTCGGCCTGCGTTTCGAGGTCGACCAGCAGTGCCCGAAGTTCGTCCTGAGAGAACTGCTCTACCAAGCGGTCGACCTCGTCGGCCGCGATGCGCTCCGGACGCGGGTCGCTGACCGGGGATGCGTCTGCGCCTCCCAGTTGAAGCCGGCCAAGTATGCGAACGGCCAGTTCGTTGACGCTTACGCCCCTGAGCAGTTCCAGCACCGGCAGTTCGACGGCGAACATCGCGTGGATCCGGGCCCTGAAATCCATTGCCATCATCGAGTCCAGGCCGAGGTCGTCGAGGGCGTCGTCGGGCCCGATATCGGCCGGGGTGAGGTCGAAGACCGCGGAGCCGATTTGTCGAACCAGGCGGGCGACCATGTCGAGCCTGTCGGCTTCCGGGCATGCCGCGAGGGAATCCAGGACGGATGTCTCGCCCTCGGCTTCGGCCGGCGAGGCTTCGGCCGCGCCCAGTTCGGAGAACATCGGCGGCAACTGCCCGACCAGGCCGACGCGACGGGCCAGCGTCCAATCGGCGGTGATGGCGATGACGTTGGGTACCTGCTGATTGATGAGCCGATCCAGGATCCGGGCGCCCGCCGCGGGGGTGATCAGCTCGATTCCCCGCTGGGCGTAGATCTTTTCGAGCTTGAGCTCTTCGACCATGCCGACCGACCACGGACCCCAACCGATCGTGGTGGCCGGCAATCCCTCGGCCCGTCGATGATGCGCGAAGGCGTCGAGGAATGCGTTGGCGGCGGCGTAGTTTCCCTGACCGGGTGAGGCGATGACCGACCCGGCGGACCCGAACATCACAAAGAAGTCGAGCTGCTGTTCCTTGAAAGCGTTGTGCAACACGCGAGTACCCGCGACTTTGGGCGCCATCACCTTGGTGAAATCCGCTTCGGTCATGTTGACCAACAGTTGGTCGTGGACAGAACCCGCGGCGTGGACGATTCCACGAACCGGCCGGCCCTCGTCTCGGATGTGGTCACCCAGCCACGCCCGCACCTGGTCGGCGTCGGTGATGTCCACGCTGGCCGTCGTCACTCGCGCGCCGAGGCGCTCGATCTGCCGGATCGCTTCGACGGTTGACCGGTGCTTGTGGTCGTGGGACAGCAACGGCCAGCGGCTCCTTGGCGGGAGTTCGCTTCGGCTCAGCAGGGCGATATGCCGCGCGCCCCGCTCGGCAAGGTACGTCGCGACGACGCGTCCGAGGGCTCCCGCTCCGCCCGTGACGACGTAGCTGGCATCGGGTGCGAGTCTGGTCGGAAAGGCTTTCGAGAGGCTGCTGGCCGGGCGCAGGCGCGGGACGAACGTGGTGTGGCCGCGGATGGCGATCTGATCTTCGGCGTCGTCATCGAGAACGTGGTCGCAGATGCGCGCGGCAGTCGCGACGTGATCGTCGGCGGCGTCGATGTCGACCAGCCCGCCCCATTGTTTGACCAATTCCTGGTGGCCCACGACGCGGCCGAGTCCCCAGATGACCGCTTGTTCGACCGCGATCGTCTCGGTCCCCGGCGCCGGTTGCGCGTTCGCGGTGATCAAGTACAGGCGCGGCTGGACGGTGTCCCGCTCCGCGAGGGCTTTCACGACGTGCATGACCGTGAAAACGCCGATGCTATCGGCCGTTTCGGCCGGGACACCGTTGTGCGCCGGTTCGCCATCCGGATGTGCGGGCATATCCAACGGCCAGCAGTCGACGATGCCCGCGAGGTTGCCCTCTGCGGCGAGGTGGGTTTCGAGCAGCTGATGTAGCTGACGCGGCTGTCTCGGGTTCACCGCATATCCGCCGTCGATTTCGGTGATCGCTTCGACGGGTCGGTGTTCGACAAGGCGAACGTGCTGGCCCCTGCGGCGCATCTGCTCCGCAAGCGCTGAGCCCACGCCCGCCGCGTCGACGAAGACGAGCCAGGACATGCTCTCGGCGGCGATCGAGTTCTCGCGTTCATCGTGGACGCCGGAATGCGCGACCCACTGAACCTCGTAGAGTCCCCTGTCCACGCGCTCGGGCGAGATGTGCGACGACGCGGCGAGTGACTGCACGGTGAAGCCGTTGAAGACAGCGAGCGGCCGCCCGTCGGCCCCTGTGACGGTGATGTCGCTTTCGATCTCATCGGCGGTCGCCGACACGACACGCACGTGGACGGACATGCTTGGGCCGGCAGGGCCGTATATGGCGCTTTGCCGGATCCGCACGGGAAGGTAGGGACTTTCGTTCGCCTCGCCCCCGAAAAACGGTGCGCCTAGCAGGGTCTGGAAGGCGCCGTCGATGAGGGCCGGATGAAATCGGTACCGGTCGACTTCGTCGGCGAGCGCTTCCGGAATGGTCATCCGGGCTGTCGCCCAACCGTCTCCGGCCGTCGCCCCGGTGATTGTCTGGAACGCTTCGCCATAGCTCAGTCCCACGGCTCGGGTACGCGCGTAGAACTCGTCGCCGTCGATCGTTGTCGACTCGCCCGCGCCGGTGGGGCTGTCGCAGCGTCCGGGCGATCTCGGAAGTATGTTGAGTTGCGCCGTCGCCGTCAGCGTCCACTTCAGGTCCCCGCCCGCGGTAGCAGTGAAAGCGGTGAACTCCAGGGCGCCGGTGTCCTGATCGAGGGTTGTCCTGAGTATGGGGTCACACGTGTCGTCAAGAACGAGGGCCCGTCTCAGCGTCAGGTTCTCGACGCTGTGGTGAGCTGACCCATACGTTTGTTCGCCGGCCGCGAGGGCCATTTCGATGAATACCGCCCCGGGTACCAGGACACTGCCCTCAACCCGGTGATCCCCGAGGAAGGGCAACATCGCGGTGCTCAACTCCGCTTCCCAGGTGGGGTGCACCGCGCCGCTCACCGGTTGCCCGAGCAGGGGATGCACCGGGTTGTAGTGCAGGTCCTCCGCGGCTTCCTGCGTCTCGTTCCAATACCGTTTGGACTGCCATGGG
>NZ_LZJJ01000490.1:0-18257 GCF_001667625.1 Mycobacterium sp. E1715 | reverse complement strand
TTGATCAGACCGAAGTGAATGTTGAGACCGTGCCCGAAGAACAGCGCGTCACCGGGCTTGAGGTTGGGCTCGATGTCGTTCTTGAAGATGTCCGCCTGCGCGGTGTCGGGCGCCAACAGCATGATGACGTCGGCCCACTTGGCCACCTCGGCGGGCGTGTCGACCTCCAGGCCCTGCTCCTCCACCTTGGCCCGCGACTTCGAACCCTCCTTGAGCCCGACGCGAACCTGCACACCCGAGTCGCGCAGGCTCAGCGAATGCGCGTGCCCCTGGCTGCCGTACCCGATGACGCCGACCTTGCGGCCCTGGATGATCGACAGGTCTGCGTCGTCGTCGTAGAACATTTCTAGTGCCACTGTTTCAATATCTCCTTGTGTGTTACTTGGCCGTGGCGATGCCGCGCGGACCGCGGGACAACGACACCACTCCCGATTGGACTATCTCGCGGATGCCGAACGGTTCCAGCACCCGCAGCAGCGCCTCGATCTTGCCGCGGTCACCGGTAGCCTCGATCGTCAGCGCCTCGGTCGATACGTCAATCACCTTGGCGCGGAACAGGTTCACCGCCTCGATCACCTGACTGCGGCTGCCCGCGTCGGCGCGCACCTTGATCAGCGCCAACTCCCGGGACACCGCGGCCCCGTCGTCGAGCTCGACGATCTTGATGACGTTGATCAGCTTGTTGAGCTGCTTGGTGATCTGCTCGAGCGGGGTCTCCTCCGCGCTGACCACAATCGTCATGCGCGACATGTCCTTTTGCTCGGTGGCCCCGACGGCCAGCGACTCGATGTTGAAACCGCGCCGGGAGAACAGCGCCGCCACGCGGGCGAGCACACCGGGCTTGTCCTCCACCAACACCGACAGCGTGTGCGTGTGCATCAGGCGTGCCCTTCGCTCTCGTCGTCGAAGAGCGGGCGAATGCCGCGGGCGGCCTGGATCTCGTCGTTGCTGGTGCCCGCGGCGACCATCGGCCACACCTGCGCGTCGGCGCCGACGATGAAGTCGATCACCACGGGACGGTCGGTGATCGCCCGGGCCGCGTTGATCACGTCCTCGACGTCTTCCTCACGCTCGCAACGCAATCCGACACAGCCCAGCGCCTCCGCGAGCTTCACGAAGTCGGGGATGCGATGCGAGTGCGTGGCCAGGTCCGTCTGCGAATACCGCTCCTCGTAGAACAGCGTCTGCCACTGACGCACCATGCCCAGGTTGCCGTTGTTGATCAGCGCCACCTTGATCGGCACGCCTTCGATGGCGCAGGTGGCCAGCTCCTGGTTGGTCATCTGGAAGCAGCCGTCGCCGTCGATGGCCCACACCTCGGCCTCCGGGCGAGCCATCTTGGCCCCCATGGCGGCCGGTATGGCGAACCCCATGGTGCCCAGCCCACCGGAGTTGATCCAGGTGCGCGGTTTCTCATACGAGATGAACTGCGCGGCCCACATTTGGTGCTGGCCCACCCCGGCGACGTACACCGCGTCGGGCCCGGCGATCTGGCCGAGCTTCTCGATGACGTATTCCGGGCCGAGACTGCCGTCGCTTTGCGGGTCGTAGCTCAGCGGGTAGGTGGACTGAACGCTGTCCAGATAGGCCCACCACTCCGTCATGTCGACGCTGCCGGGGATGTCGTAGTGCCGCAGCATCGCGATCAGGTCGGTGATGACCGCTTGGACGTCGCCGACGATCGGCACGTCGGCGTGGCGGTTCTTGCCGATCTCGGCCGGGTCGATGTCGGCGTGAATGACTTTCGCCTCGGGCGCGAAGGTGTCGAGCTTCCCGGTCACCCGGTCGTCGAAGCGTGTGCCCAGGGCGATCAGCAGGTCGCTGCGCTGCAGCGCCGCCACCGCGGCGACGGTGCCGTGCATACCGGGCATGCCCATGTGCTGGCGGTGGCTGTCGGGGAACGCCCCGCGCGCCATCAGGGTGGTGACCACCGGGATGCCGGTCAGCTCGGCCAGCTCGCGCAGCTGCTCGGTCGCCTCCCCGCGGATGACGCCACCACCGACGTAGAGGACCGGCTTGCGGGCGTCGGCGATCAGCTTGGCGGCCTCGCGGATCTGCCGGTTGTGCGGCTTGGTGTTCGGCTTGTAGCCGGGCAGGTCCATGCGCGGCGGCCAACTGAACGTGCACTGCCCCTGCAGCACGTCTTTGGGGATGTCGACCAGCACCGCGCCGGGGCGGCCGGAGGACGCGATGTGGAACGCCTCGGCCATCACCTGCGGGATCTCGTCGCCGGAGCGGACCAGGAAGTTGTGCTTGGTGATCGGCATCGTGATGCCCGAGATGTCGGCTTCCTGGAAGGCGTCGGTGCCGATCAGCGTGCGACCGACCTGACCGGTGATGGCGACGACGGGCACCGAGTCCATTTGGGCGTCGGCCAGCGGCGTGACCAGGTTGGTGGCGCCGGGGCCCGACGTCGCCATGCACACCCCGACCTTGCCGGTGGCGTGGGCGTAGCCGCTCGCGGCGTGACCGGCGCCCTGCTCGTGCCGAACCAGCACGTGGCGAAGCTTTTTCGAGTCGAACAGCGGATCGTAAACCGGCAACACGGCGCCGCCGGGAATCCCGAAGATGACCTCGACGTCGAGCTCCTCCAGCGACCGGATCACCGACTGTGCGCCGGTAAGTTTCTCGGGCCCAACACGTTTCGGCTTCCGTGCGGGGGCGGCTGCCGGCGTTTCCGCCGCGTCCGTGGCGATGTCGGCGGCACGCTCCGGCTGGGTGGCGTGCTGCCTGGTGGGTGCGCTCACTGTCTTTCGTCCTTATTCACTCTGGGAGTCTCGCTGGGGGCAACAAAAAACCCCCGACAGCTCTTCTGCTGCACGAGGGTTGCGCGTTGGTCTGGATAGCTTCAAATGCCGAAGAGGCTAGTCAGGCACCAACGCGCCGACTAATTACTACGAGCATCCCGGGCTGTCCGGCGGTATCCATAACGTCCGACGGTAGCCTTCGCACAGCTCAGCAGTCAAATCCGCGCCCCGTGGCCCGCGCACAGATCCGGCCCCCCGCGACGGGTGAAATGATGGTCGGGTGGCTACCGGTTCGTCTTCCCACACACCCGTCGTGATCAAGGTGTCCCCGATCGCGCACCTGGCCGTCGGGTTCTTCACCCTCGGGCTGCTGATCCCGGTGATGCTCTGGCCGCCCTCGGCGCCACTGCTGGTGATCCCCGTGCTGCTGTCGGCGCTGATCGTCCGGTTGCGGACCGTCGCCGACGATCGAGGCGTGACGGTCCGCACGCTGCTGGGCAGCCAGACGGTGGACTGGGATGACATCGACGGGCTGCGCTTCCATCGGGGTTCCTGGGCACGCGCGCACCTCAAGAGCGGCGCGGAGGTGCGCCTGCCCGCGGTGACGTTCGCGACGCTGCCGCAGCTGACCGAGGCCAGCTCGGGACGGGTGCCTAACCCGTATCAGTGAGGGTCAGGCGATCGGGTTGACCCCGTTGAGCAGCACCCACACCGCGATGCCTGCGGCGATGCCGACCAGCAGCGCGACGAACGACCCGATGAAGGGCCGATGCGCCCAGCCCCGTCGCGCGTCGAGGCCGTAGCGGCCCGGCCCGCACAGGATCACCGCGACGGCCATCACGATCAGGCTGATCTGGTATTCGTGCCCGTCGGGCAGGAAGTACGTGAAGCTGTGCGGATGCGGCCGCGCGGTGATGGTGGCCAGCATGCCGTTGATCAGAAAGGCGAGCGCGCCGGCCGCGGCCACCGGGGTGAACAGACCGAGCACCAGAAGAACGCCCGCGACGAGCTCGCCGCCGGCGCTGACGTAGGCCAGGATGTCGGCGTGCTGGTAGCCGACGTCGGACAGTGAGTTCTTGAACCCGCCCACGCCGGAGCCGCCCCACCAGCCGGTCAGCTTCTGCAACCCGTGGGCGGCCAGCACGACACCGAGCCCGACCCGCAAGATCAGCAAACCCAGGTGCTGGGTTCCACGGCGGCCCACTTCGTGCAGCCGGCCGTGGTGTTCGTCCGCGTCGATCTCGGCGGGCTCGGCCGCTGCGTGCCGCGATGCCTGCGGCTGGACGTAGGGCAACGGCTCCTGTTGGTCGAGCACGTTGTACCCCGCCGCGCTGGACCCGCCGGCGTGGTCGCCCATGTAGGGGATGACGGTGGTGGTTCCGGTGGAGGGGTTGAAGTCGCCGGGGTAGCCGACGGGCGTCAGATCGTCTTCGGGGTCAACCACACGCGCCGTCGCGGGGCGACCTGGAGTTGGCTCCGGGGATTCGCCGGGCCGCTGCCAATGTCCGTCATTCGGTTGACTGGTCACGCGTGTCAGGGTAAGGGCATTTGCCGCCGAATTGGGGATTTGAGCGGCGCTTTCGCCAGGCAATCGGCGGTTTGCCCGCCGAACACGTCCAGATCGGCCTGAAAACGCCTTCCGCGGGGCGACGCAGGGCCCAATCCGGCCGCAAAACGGGGGCCAGGCGCCGCCCGTGGGCCGTTCCCGGGCGCGCTCGGATCGCGTCGCGCCGGGCGGGCAGCGCATGCGTGTGGCGGGGGCGGCCGCACTATCCGTAGCCTGTCGGTCATGCGATTAGGGCGCTCGGTTCGGTGCGGGTTCGCCGCGCTTTGCGCGGTGGTGCTCGTCGCGAGCGGCTGCGCACGATTCAACGACGCCCAGTCGCAGCCGTTCACCACCAACCCCGAACTCAAGCCCCAACCCAGTTCGACGCCTCCCCCACCGCCGCCGCTGCCGCCCACGCCGTTTCCCAAGGCGTGCCCGGCTCCTGGCGTAATGCAGGGCTGCCTGGAGAGCACCAGCGGACTGATCATGGGTCCCGACAGCAAAACCGCGCTGGTCGCCGAGCGCACCACCGGCGCGGTCAAGGAGATCTCGGTGAGCGCCGAGCCGAAGGTGAAGATGGTCATCCCGGTCGACCCCTCCGGGGACGGCGGGCTGATGGACATCGTGCTGTCGCCGACCTACACGCAAGACCGGCTCATGTACGCCTACGTCAGCACGCCTACCGACAATCGGGTGATCCGGGTGGCCGACGGCGACATCCCGAAAGACATCCTGACCGGGATCCCCAAGGGCGCCACCGGGAACACCGGCGCGCTGATCTTCACCAGCCCCACCACGCTGGTCGTGATGACCGGCGATGCGGGTAACCCCGCGGCGGCGGCGGATCCTAAATCGCTGGCCGGCAAGGTGCTTCGCATCGAGCAGCCGACCACCATCGGTCAGGCCCCGCCGACGACGGCGCTGTCGGGCGTCGGCGCCGGCGGCGGCCTGTGCATCGACCCCGTCGACGGCTCGCTCTACGTCGCCGACCGCACGCCGACGGCGGATCGGTTGCAGCGCATCACCAAGACCTCCGAAGTCTCCACGGTGTGGACCTGGCCGGACAAGCCCGGCGTGGCCGGCTGCGCGGCAATGGACGGGACCGTGCTGGTCAACCTGATCAACACCAAGCTGACGGTCGCAGTGCGGCTGGCTCCCGCGACGGGTGCCGTCACCGGTGAACCCGACGTGGTCCGCAAGGACACCCACGCCCACGCGTGGGCGCTGCGGATGTCCCCGGACGGAAACGTTTGGGGCGCAACCGTCAACAAGACCGCCGGCGACGCCGAGAAGCTCGACGACGTGGTGTTCCCGCTGTTCCCGCAGGGCGGCGGTTTCCCGCGCAACAACGACGACAAGACCTGATTGGGGCCTGCCGGAGCACGCCACAGCAGCCACATCCCTACCGGGGGCGAACCACCACATGATTCGTGAATTCGATATCGCGGGTGATATCGCGTTCGAGACTCGGCTAATGATGGGCTGAAGTCTCGCCCGTCCCGCCGAGTTGCTCCTGGTGGGCCGGCTACCCCTGCCCGCAGGCCGCCAGCACCAGTTCGCGGACCCGAGCCGCGTCGGCCTGGCCCCGGGTGGCCTTCATCACCGCGCCGACGATCGCGCCGGCCGCGGCCACCTTGCCGCCCCGGATCTTCTCCGCCACATCGGGATTGGCGGCCAGCGCCTCGTCGACCGCGGCCTGGGTCACCGAGTCGTCGCGCACCAGCTCGAGGCCGCGGGCCGCCATCACCTGCCCGGGCTCGCCCTCGCCGGCCAGCACTCCCTCCACAACCTGGCGGGCCAGCTTGTTGGACAGCTTGCCCTCGTCCACGAGCGCGATCACCGCGGCGACCTGAGCCGGGGTGATGGTCAGCTCGTCCAGGCCGATGTTGGCCTCATTGGCCTTCTGCACCAAGAAGTTTCCCCACCAGGCGCGCGCCTGCTCGCTGGTGGCGCCGTGCTTGACCGTCTCGATCACCAAGTCGACGGCGCCGGCGTTGACCAGGTCGCGCATCACCTCGTCGGAAACGCCCCATTCATCCTGAATCCTCTTGCGGCTCAGCCACGGCAGCTCCGGGATCGTCTGGCGCAGCTGCTCGACCAATTCACGGCTGGGCGCCACGGGTTCGAGGTCGGGCTCGGGGAAATAGCGGTAGTCCTGGGCGGTCTCCTTGGCCCGGCCCGGGCTGGTGTACCCGGCCTCGTGAAAGTGCCTGGTCTCCTGGATGATCTGACCGCCGGACGCGAGGACGGCGGCCTGCCGCTGCATTTCGTAACGCACCGCCACCTCAACGCTTTTCAGCGAGTTGACGTTCTTGGTCTCGGTGCGGGTGCCGAACTCGACGGCACCCTTGGGCATCAGCGAAACGTTGGAGTCGCAACGCATCGACCCCTGGTCCATCCTGACATCGGATACGCCCAAGGCGCGCAACAGGTCTCGCAATGCCGTGACATAAGCCCGGGCGATCTGGGGGGCCCGGTCGCCGGCACCGACGATCGGCTTGGTGACGATCTCGATCAGCGGCACACCGGCCCGGTTGTAGTCGAGCAGCGAGGTCGTCGCGCCGTGGATGCGGCCGGTCTCGCTGCCCAGGTGGGTGAGCTTGCCGGTGTCCTCCTCCATGTGCGCGCGCTCGATCTCGACCCGCCAGGTGGTGCCGTCGTCCAGCGGCGCTTCCAGGTATCCGTTGATCGCGATCGGCTCGTCGTACTGGGAAATCTGGTAGTTCTTGGGCATGTCCGGGTAGAAGTAGTTCTTCCGGGCGAACCGGCACCAGGGCACGATCTCGCAGTTGAGGGCCAGCCCGATCCGGATCGCCGATTCCACCGCCGTGCGGTTGAGCACCGGCAGCGAGCCGGGCAGCCCGAGGCACACGGGGCATACCTGCGTGTTGGGCTCGGCGCCGAAGGCGGTGGAGCAGCCGCAGAACATCTTGGTGACGGTCGACAGCTCGACGTGCACCTCGAGGCCGAGTACCGGGTCGAAGCGCGCGAGGACCTCGTCGTAGTTCATGAGATCGGCGCTGGCAGCAACACTCATGCAGCCGATCCTAGTGGTGACCTCGAGCTCGGCGGAGCCGGGCGAAGAGGGTCACCACCGCCAACCGTAGTGGTGACCTCGAGCTCGGCGGAGCCGGGCGAAGAGGGTCAGCGCGGCGGAGCCGGGCGATCAGGGCCAGTGCGGGGACCGCGGCGCCGGGTACCGGTTGAGCTCCTCACCCCTGCCCGGGAACATGTCGGCCAGCACGGCCGCCATCTCGAGGTAACTTCGTCGGCTTTCCTTGCTCAGCCGGTCCAGTTCGATCTGGTTCCCGCCGTGTATGTGTCGATCGAACGGCAGCACCACCGTTGCGCCGACGCGCGCGGACAATCGCTCGAGCTCCTTGGCGGCCAGCAGTTCCACCTTGGCCGGCTCCACGTGGTTGATCGCCAATACCGTCGACTGCACCAGCCATTGATATGCGTTGTTGGCCAACCAATCCAAAGTGGTAGCGGTTTTCCGAATCGCGTCTATGGACGTGCTGGTCACCACGACCAGCGCCAGCGCCTCACGCAGGACGGCATCCATCACACCCGAATTGAGCGCCTTCGCGCAGTCCACCAGCACCACCGAATAGTGGTTGCGCAGGATCGAAAATGCCTTCACCGCGTCATGACGCTCGAGCCGCCAATCGGTGTGCGCGTAGTCGGGCAGTCCGAGCACTTCCAGGCCGAAGTTGTTCATGTAGGTATGTGCGCGTACGTCCGGGTAGCTCGTGACCGTGTCGTCGGCGAGCAGCTCGGCCATTCCCAGCGCGTTGGGCTTGCCGTGGCGATCCGCCAGGTCGCCGGCGTCCATGTCGACGGCGATGATCCGGTCGTTGCGCGCGTCGGCGAACGTCGACCCGAGCGCCTCCACCACCGCGGTCTTGCCGACGCCACCCTTGAGGTTGAGCACGGCGATGGGAAACGCCCCGCCCACCTCAGCGCGGATGCGGTTGCGCAAGTCCTCTTTGTACCGTGCGTCTTTGCCGGGGCCCAGATCGACGCCCGTCAGGCGATGGACCACTTCTCGCCAGCTGAACCGGGAGGAGCCGTCGCGCTCCTGCAGGTCGAGTCCGTCCAGCGCCGTCCCGCCCGGCAGTCGCGCGGGCCGCCGTACCGGGGGGACCCGTGATGCGGGCGCGGGCGGGGGTGGCCTGAACTGCGGCCCGCGGATGGCCGGATCCGAAGGATGGGGCTGAGGCATCGTGGCGGCCGCCGGATCGGCATCGACGCGCCAACCGGGCGGTCGCGGGCGACGGGCCGGCGGGCCCACCGGCCCCGCCGTCGCCGCGGGGTGCTGAACGACTCCGCGAATCGAACCGCGGTTGCTCACTTCGGAGGTATAACCGCCGGGAACCCGTCCGGAAACCACGAATTTGCGCAAACGGCCCGCAGCTGGCCGGTAGCCGGGCGAATTCAACCCCTGGCCAGGCCGAAGTCAGACCAGGGCCACCCGCCGTTTGCCGAAATGGCGGGGTTAGCCGAAGAAGGCGGCGGCGTCGTCGTACCGGCTTTCGGGCACCAGCTTGAGCTGGCGCACCGCGTCGGCCAGGGTCACCCGGCCGATGTCCTGCCCTCGCAACGACACCATCTGGCCGTACTCACCGGCGTGCGCGGCGTCGGCGGCGTTGACGCCGAACCGGGTGGCCAGCACCCGGTCGAAGGCCGTCGGCGTCCCGCCGCGCTGGACGTGGCCCAGCACGGTCACCCGGACGTCCTTGTTGATCCGCTTCTCCACCTCGGCACCTAGCTGGGCCGCGACACCGGTGAACTTCTCGTGGCCGAACTCGTCAAGCCCGCCCTCGCGCAGCGAGATTGAGCCCGGGATGGGTTTGGCTCCCTCGGCGACCACGCAGATGAAGTGCGAATCTCCGCGCTGGAAGCGGCGTTTGACCAACCGGCACACCTCCTCGACGTCGAAGGGCTGCTCGGGGATCAGTGTCATGTGCGCGCCCGAGGCCAGGCCGGCGTTCAGCGCGATCCAGCCCGCGTGCCGGCCCATCACCTCCACCAGCATCACCCGCTGGTGGGATTCGGCGGTGCTGTGCAGCCGGTCGATTGCGTCGGTGGCGACGGTGAGCGCGGTGTCGTGGCCGAAAGTGACGTCGGTGCAATCGATGTCGTTGTCGATGGTCTTCGGCACGCCGACGACGGGAACGTTCTCCTCGGACAGCCAGTGCGCGGCGGTCAGCGTGCCTTCACCGCCGATCGGGATGAGCACGTCGATGCCGTTGTCGTCCAGGGTCTGCTTGATCTGGTCCAGCCCGGCGCGCAGTTTGTCGGGGTGCACCCGGGCGGTCCCCAGCATCGTGCCGCCCTTGGCCAGCAGCCGGTCGTTGCGGTCGTCGTTCTGCAGTTGGATACGCCGGTTTTCCAGTAACCCGCGCCACCCGTCCTGAAAGCCGACCACCGACGAGCCGTAGCGGGCGTCGCAGGTGCGCACCACCGCCCGGATGACGGCGTTCAGCCCCGGACAGTCACCACCACCAGTGAGAACTCCGATCCGCATGCCTTCATCTTGCCTGGGGCGACGCCCCTATGGCGCGGGCAAGCGCAAAATCGCTCCGGACTCGGCGCTACAGGGTGGGTGCCGACGGTAGCGGGCCGCGGGCCACCTCGTACGCGGCGCCAACCCGGTAGAGGCGGTCGTCGGCCAGTGCCGGTGCCATGATCTGCAGCCCGACCGGCAGGCCGTCGTCCGGGGACAGCCCCGCAGGCACCGACATGCCGCAGTGGCCGGCCAGGTTCAGGGGCAGCGTGCACAGATCGAACAGGTACATCGCCAGCGGGTCGTCCACCTTCTCCCCCAGCGGGAAGGCGGTGGTCGGTGTCGCCGGCGACACCACCACGTCGACCGACTCGTAGGCGCGGTCCAGGTCGCGGGCGATCAGCGTGCGCACCTTCTGGGCCTGATTGTAATAGGCGTCGTAATAGCCGGCCGACAGCGCGTAGGTGCCGATCATGATGCGCCGCTTGACTTCCGGACCGAAACCGGCGGCCCGGGTCAGCGCCATCACCTCCTCGGCGCTGTGTGTCCCGTCGTCGCCGACGCGCAGCCCGTAGCGCATCGCGTCGAAGCGGGCCAGGTTGCTCGACACCTCCGACGGCAAGATCAGGTAGTAGGCGGCCAGCGCGTATTCGAAGTGCGGGCAGTCGACTTCGGTCACCTCGGCGCCCAGCTCGGTCAGCCGCCCGACGGCGGCCTCGAACGAAGCCAGCACCCCCGGCTGGTAGCCGTCGCCGCGCAGCTGCTTCACGACTCCGACCCGCACGCCCTTGAGGTCACCGGCCGCGCCGGCTTTGGCGGCCCCGACGACGTCGGGCACCGCCGCTTCGACGGACGTGGAGTCGCGGGTGTCGTGCCCGGCGATCACCTGGTGCAGCAGCGCGGTGTCCAGCACCGTGCGAGCGCACGGGCCGCCCTGGTCAAGCGACGACGCGCAGGCCACCAGCCCGTAGCGCGACACGGTGCCGTAGGTGGGCTTGACGCCGACCGTCGCGGTCAGCGCCGCCGGCTGCCGGATCGAGCCGCCGGTGTCGGACCCGATGGCCAGCGGAGCCTGGAACGCGGCCAGCGCCGCCGCGCTGCCTCCCCCGGAGCCACCGGGCACCCGGTCGAGGTCCCACGGGTTGCGGGTGGGGCCGTAGGCGGAGTTCTCCGTCGAGCTGCCCATCGCGAACTCGTCCATGTTGGTCTTGCCGAGGATCGGGATGCCCGCGGCACGCAACCGCGTGGTGAGGGTGGCGTCATAGGGGGAACGCCAGCCCTCGAGAATTTTGGAGCCGCAGGTGGTGGGCATGTCGATGGTGGTGAAGACGTCCTTGAGCGCCAGCGGCACCCCGGCCAGCGGTGAGGGCAGCCGCTCCCCCGCGGCCATCGCCTCGTCGACCTGCTTGTCGACGGCGGCCGCCGCGGCAAGCGCCTCGTCGGCGGCCACGTGCAGGAAGGCGCGGTAGCGGTCGTCGGTCGCCGCGATCTGGTCCAGGCACGCCTGGGTGACCTCGACCGACGACAACTCCTTGGCGGCGATCCGGGCCGCCAGGGTCGCGGCGTCGGACCGGACGATGTCGTTCACTCGCTGTCCCCCAGGATTTGCGGCACCGCGAAGCGGCCGTCGGCGGCCTCGGGCGCCTGGGCCAGCGCCTCCGACTGTGTCAGGCAGGGGGTCGGTTCGTCGGGGCGGGTGACGTTCACGTCCTTGAGCGGGTTGTCGGTCGCTTCGACGCCGGTGACGTCGACCGCCTGCACCTGGCTGACGTGGGTCAGGATGGCGTCGAGCTGGCCGGCGAAGCTGTCGAGCTCGCTATCGGTCAGCGCCAGCCGGGACAGCCGGGCCAGGTGCGCCACCTCGTCGCGGGAGATCTGAGACACGACAGGAAAGCCTAGTCGCGCGCGCGGGGCCGGGTTCAGGGCCGCCGGTTATCCGCAGAAATGCAGTGCACGCATCGCTGTGTAACAGTGTTGGCCGTGCCGTCGTATTTGTTGCGCATCGAGCTGGTCGACCGCCCGGGCAGCCTGGGCTCGCTGGCGGTCGCGCTCGGTTCGGTCGGCGCCGACATCCTGTCGCTCGACGTGGTCGAGCGCAGCTCGGGGTATGCGATCGACGACCTGGTGATCGAATTGCCGCCCGGGGCGATGCCGGACACGCTGATCACCGCCGCGGAATCGCTCAACGGTGTCCGGGTGGACAGCGTGCGGCCCCACACCGGGTTGCTGGAGGCCCATCGCGAGCTGGAACTGCTCGACCACGTCGCCGCGGCCGGCGACAACGCCTCCCGGCTGCAGGTCCTGGCCGACGAGGCGCCCCGGGTGCTGCGGGTCAGCTGGTGCACCGTGGTGCGCAGTGCCGGCGACGGGCTGGAGCGGCTGGCGTCCAGCCCGGGTGCGCCGGAGACGCGGGCGGATTCGGCCCCGTGGCTGCCCCTCGAGCGGGCGGTGACGCTGGACAGCGCGGGCGACTGGGTGCCGCAGGCGTGGCGCGACATGGACACCACGATGGTCGCGGCCCCGCTGGGTGATCCGCACACCGCGGTGGTGCTGGGCCGCCCGGGCCCGGAATTCCGGCCGTCGGAGGTGGCTCGCCTGGGCTACCTGGCCGGGATCGTGGCCACCCTGCTGCGCTAGCGCGCCGTGCCGGACAGCGCCGGCGAAGTCGAACCGGACAGCACCGCCGGGTCGTCGTCTTCCCACAGCAACAGCTGCCGAACCGCCGGACGCGGACCGTAGGGCCGCAGCATGGTGCTGGCCGGGCGCGGGCGCACCCGTTGCGGCCACCAGAACCAGCGCCCGAGAATCCTTGCGACAGAAGGCGTCATGAACGATCGCACGATCAGCGTGTCGAACAGCAAACCGATGCCGATCGTCGTCCCGATCTGACCGAGCACCTGGAAACCGCTGAAGACGAACGCACACATGGTCACCGCGAACACGATGCCGGCCGAGGTGACCACCGACCCGGAGCCCGCCATCGCTCGGATGATGCCGGTGTTCAAGCCGGCATGAATTTCCTCCTTGAACCGGGAGATCAACAGCAGGTTGTAGTCGGATCCCACCGCAAGAAGCAGGATGACCGCCAGCGCGAGCACCACCCAATACAGCTGAATGCCGAAGATGTACTGCCAGACCAGGACCGAGAGCCCGAACGAGGCACCCAGCGACAGAGCGACGGTGCCGACGATGACCAGGGCGGCGATCAGGCTGCGCGTGATGATCATCATGATCAGCAGGATCAAGCTCAGAGCGGCGAACGCGACGATCATCAGGTCGTACTTGGCCCCGTCCTGAATGTCCTTGTAGGTCGCGGCCGTCCCGCCGAGATAGATTCCCGCGTCCGCCATCGGCGTGCCCTTCAGCGCCTCGTGCGCAGCCTTGGCAATCGGGTCGATGTGCGAAATACCCTGGGGCGTAGCGGGATCGCCTTCGTGCGTGACGATCATGCGGGCGGCCTTACCGTCGGGCGAGAGGAACAATTTGAGCCCGCGCTTGAAGTCCGGGTTGTTGAACACCTCCGGCGGCAGGTAGAAGGTGTCGTCGTTCTTGGCCGCGTCGAAGGCCCGCCCCAGCGCCGTCGCGTTGTCGATCGCGGCCGCGGTCTGCGCGTAGATGCCGGACAGCGTGGCGTAATTGGCCAACGTCAGGTCGCGGTTGGTCTGCTGACTCTCGATCTGCGGCGGTATCAGCGCCACCAGTTTCGGCTGCAGGGCGTCGAGCTTATCGAGTGACGCCGTGAGGTTTTCGAACTTCTCGGTGAGCTGATCGATTCCGTCGAGCGCGTCGAACAGCGATCTGAACGCGAAGCAGATGGGGATGTCGTAGCAGTGCCGCTCCCAGTAGAAGTAGCTGCGAACCGGCCTGAAGAAGTCGTCGAAATACGCGATCTTGTCGCGCAGGTCCTGGATCGTGCCGAGCGTGTCGTGGAAGCTCTGGGTCTCGTCGTGGGTGGTGCCGGCGAGCTGCTGCTGCAACACGTATTGCTGCTTCAAGATGTTGATGGTCTTGTTCAGCTCGTTGGCCTGCTTGAGGGCATCGTTGGCCCGATCCTGTTGATAGGTCAGGTTTTCCTGCTGCGCCGCGCTGGAATTGCTGACCACGAACGCCAGCGAGCTGTGGACCAGCGGGGTGCCCAGTGGACGGGTGATGGTCTGCACCTGCGCGACGCCGGGCACGTGGAATACCGCCTTGGCCACCTTGTCCAGCACGAGCATGCTCTCCGGGTTGCGCATGTCGTGATCGGTTTCGACCATGAGCAATTCGGGCTCCAGCCGGGCCCGGGAGAAATGCTTCTCGGCGGCGGTGTAGCCGACGTTGGCCGGCGCGCTGGCCGGCATGTAGGGACGGGTGTCATAGCTGGTCTTGTATCCGGGCAAGGCGATCAGGCCCACCAGGGCCAACGCGCAGGCCGCGGCGAGAACGGCCCCCGGCCAGCGGACGATGGCGGTGCCGATGCGCCGCCAGCCGCGGGTTCTGACCGCCCGCTTGGGGTCGAAGATGCCCACCCTGGCGCCCAGGGTGAGGATCGCGGGGCCCAAGGTCAGGGCGGCGAACAGCGCGACGAGGATACCCAGCGCGGCCGGAATGCCCAAACTCTGGAAGTAGGGCAGCCGGGTGAAGCTCAGACAGGCCACCGCGCCGGCCACCGTCAGACCCGAACCGAGCACGATGTGCGTCGTGCCGTGATACATGGTGTAGAAAGCCTTTTCGCGGTCCTCACCGGTTCCACGGGCTTCCTGGTAGCGGCCCACGAAGAATATCGCGTAGTCGGTGCCCGCGGCGATCACCAGAAGCGTCAACAGATTCGTCGCATACGTCGACAACCCGATGACGCCCGCGTTTCCGAGGAACGCGACAAGGCCTCGGGCGGCGGACATTTCGATCAGGACGGTGGCGAGCACCAGCAGCGTGGTGAGCACCGAGCGGTAGACGAAGAACAGCATCAAGGCGATCACGCCGATCGTGATCGCGGTGACCTTCGCGGTGCCCTTGCTCCCGACGTCGAACTGATCGGATATCAGCGGCGCCGCGCCGGTCACATAGGCCTTGACACCGGGCGGGGGCTTGATGCGCTCGACGATGTCGCGCAGCGCCCCGACGCCCTCGTTGGCCAGCGCCGAGCCCTGATTACCGGCCAGGTTCACCTGGACGTAAGCGGCCTTGCCGTCGCTGCTCTGCGATCCCGCCGCCGTCAGGGTGTCGCCCCAGTAGTCCTGGACGTGCTCGACGTGCTTCTTGTCCTGCGCGAGCCTGCGGATCATCTCGTCGTAGTAACGGTGCGCGTCCGCACCCAGCGGCTTGTCGCCCTCCAGCACGATCATCGCCGAGCTGTCGGTGTCGAATTCCCCGAACTTTTCGCCGATGCGCTTGATGGCTTTGAGCGACGGGGCGTCGGGCGAGTTCAGCGCCACATTGTGCGTCTTGCCAACCTCTTCCAGCTGCGGCACCGCGATATTGGTGATCGCGGCCAGCGCCACCCAGAACAGCAGGATGGGCAGTGCGAGCCGGCGGATGGTGCGCGGGACCCGCGCCCGCGGCGGTTCGTGGTCGCTCATCCCGATTTGTCCAGACAGAAGGTGTAGGCGTCGACTTTGTCAACGGTGCGTTGGTCTTTCACTTCCCCGTTGACGGTGATGCGGCAGCCGAGGCTGTCGCCGTTTCCCTGTGCGACGACATTGCCCAGGACCGCGGGCTCCGTGGTGGTGATCGTGAACGACCACGGCAGCGGGGCGTCCTTGACTTGCTGCGGTTGGGCGTTGACATCAAGGTAGTTGATGGTCGCGGTGGCGCCGGGCCTGCCGAAGACCTCGAGCACCACCCGCTTGGGGTTGAACGGCACGATTTCGTTGGCCAGGCCGCTGTTCGCCGAGGCGCTGCTGTCTGAGCCGAAGATGCCGTGCAGGCGATAGATGCCGAATCCCGCGAGCGTGACCACCAGCACCGCAACCAGTACCATCCACCCTCGTCTGACGAGGAATGCCACCGAATTCCCCTTCACCCGTTCACCTTTCGATTATCGGGCGACACGACCACCTCTCAAGCCAGAGGCGGCTGCCGGCGGGTCGGGCGTGCTCGACAGCTATGACAGTACGGTACGGGACCGTACTGCACAAGAGACGCGCGCGTACACATTCCGCTGGGCGGGTCAACGCCGGATTACCCGGTGGTTCTGGTCAAGCCGGGGATGAGGAACCCGTCCACGAGGGCCTGGACGGTGCGACGGGTGGGCGGCCGGCCGGGAATAATGGACCGGAAGATGAGATAACCGGGCAACAGATCCCACAGCTCGTCGGTGATGACGTCCTCGCTGATCTCACCGCGGTCGACGGCTTGGCGCAGCACGTGCTGAATCAACGCCTTGCGCTGCTTGAGGAATTGCTCCTGCAGAGCGTCGTTGAGCGCCGGGTGCCGCGAAACTTCGACCATCACCGCGCGGATGGTGCTGGCATGCTCGGAGCCGTGCCGACCACACGTCTCCCCCAAACTCAGCAGGTCGCCGCGCAGGGTGCCGGTGTTGGGCGCGACGGCGACCACGCGGACGCCCTCGGTGAAGGCGGCCAAGACCAATTCGGCCTTGGACGGCCAGCGCCGATACACCGTGGCCTTGCTCGCGTGGGCGGCGGCGGCGACCGCGTCGACCGTCAGCTGGTCATAGCCGTGCTCCTGCAGCAACCGCAGCGTGACCGCCAGTATCTCGGCCTCGCGTGGAGACCACGGTGATTCCTGCGTGAACCGGTCCGCCGTCTGGGTCATAGCGCCCACCATAGGACTGCCGGGGCGATGCGGGGTAATTTATGGCCGGATGGCCGTGAGGGCCCGTTCGATGTCGGCGACCAAGTCGTCGGTGTCTTCGATGCCCAGCGAGATGCGCGCGAATCCGTCGTCGACGGCGTCGCCCCAGCGTGCCCGGCGATCCACCGACGTGTGCAGGCCGCCAAAGCTGGTGGCCGCGACGAGCAGCTCGCTGCGCTCGACGAGGGCGTGTACCGCTGCGGCGTCGGCCAATTCGACCGAGACCAGAGAGCCGAACCGGCGCATCTGCGCCATGGCCACGCGATGGGAGGGGTCATGCGCCAACCCCGGGTAACGCACCACCCGGGCCGCCGGGTGGCGGGCCAACATCGTCGCCACGGCCCGGGCGTTCTGGCATTGCCGCTCGAAACGCAATCCGGCGCTGGCCAGACTGCGCAACAGCAGCCACGCCTCGAACCCGCCGAGGATCGCGCCGGCGAGCAAGCGTTGGCGTTCCACGGCGGCGGCCAACTCGGGGTCGTCGGTGGCCACGTAACCGGCCAGCAGGTCACTGTGACCGGACAGCGCCTTGGTGGCACTGGCCACCACCGCGTCGGCGCCCAGTGACAGCGGCCGCTGACCCAGGGGCGTGGCGGCCGTGTTGTCCACGATCAGCCGCGCGCCGCGGCCACGGCAGATGGTGGCCAACCGGTGCAGATCAACGACATCCAACGCCGGGTTGGTGGGGGTTTCGGTCAGCACGACATCGGCGCCCGCCGCGGCGTCGTAAATACGCGGGCTCGACGCCTCGATGACGGTCACCCCCGCCGTCGCCAAGTCTTCCCGGGCCCAACGACGGACTTGGTAGTAGCCGTCGGCGGGCACCACCAGAACCGATCCCGGCGGCGCGAGCACCCGGAGCACGGCGTTGATGGCGGCCATGCCCGAACCGAACACCAGCGCACCGCCCGCTCCCTCCAGCTCGGCGAGCGCCGACTCCAGTTGTCGCCACGTGGGATTGGAGCCGCGGCCATAGGTGTCCGCGGCGTCGGTCTCGTCGCTGCTCAGGTGGTAGACGGCGGCGAGCACCGCCTGCGGCGCCACCGGGTGTCCCGAAATCGCCTCCGGGCCAACGGCTTTGAGACTGCGGGTGGAATCGCCGTAGCGACCGGTCATCGGCCTAGCCCGCCGGAGCTTCCGGCGGACCCTCGGCCAACAGTTTCCGGAACCCGTCCTCGTCGAGGACCGGCACGCCGAGTTCCACCGCCTTGTCGTACTTCGAACCCGGTGCGTCGCCGGCGACGACGTAGTCGGTCTTTTTCGACACCGACCCCGCCGCCTTTCCGCCGCGGGCGATGATCGCCTCTTTGGCGTCGTCGCGCGAAAACCCGGTCAGCGAGCCGGTGACGACGACGGTCAGCCCTTCCAGGGTGCGGGGCACGTTCTCATCGCGCTCGTCGGCCATCCGCACCCCGGCGGCCCGCCACTTGTCGACGATCGCGCGATGCCAGTCGACGGTGAACCATTCGGTGAGCGCGGCGGCGATCGTCGGCCCGACGGCCGCGCGCGCACTGGCCACCGAGTTCGGCAGCCTGGACGCGATCATGTCGGCGTCGACCGAGCGGTTGGCCGCGGTCGAGGGTGTCGGGCCGACGATCGCCGCCGCGCTCACCGAATGGTTCACCGTCGACTGGCATCGCGCGATCGTCGACAAGTGGCG
>NZ_LZJJ01000489.1:0-3847 GCF_001667625.1 Mycobacterium sp. E1715 | reverse complement strand
CTCCGCCGCGGAGAGCTCGCCGAGGGGCCGGCCGTGGGTGAGGGAGTGATTGCCGATCCGGTGCCCCTCGCGCACCGCCCGCTCCAGCAGCCGGCGCCCCGCCGGCGAGCGGACGTTCTCGCCGACGACGAAGAAGACGGCGGACGCCTGCCGCTGGGCGAGGGCGTCGAGAACCCGGTCCGTGACGCCGGGTGTCGGGCCGTTGTCAAAGGTCAGGGTGATTTTCGGGCGCATCACTCCCCAGCGTACCTTGCCTGACTGATCGATCAGACAGTATCGTGGGCGGATGACCGCGGCGGTTTCGAAGTCCGAGGTGCCTGCCGGTGACGCCCGGCAGCGGATCCTGCAGACGACGATCCAGTGCTTCTGCGCGTACGGCTACGAGAAGTCCTCGATGAAGCTGATCTCGACGAGGGCCGGCGTCTCGCAGACGCTGCTGCACTATCACTTCGAGACCAAGGAAAAGCTCTTCCAGGCGGCGATCGACGACATGGCCAAGCGCATGTTCGCCACGGCGGCGACGCGGCTGCCGGGGCAGCTGTCGGTGCGCGAGGGCCTGACCGAGGCGGCCGGGCTGATGTACGCCTTGTTCATCGACAACATCGACGCGGTCACGTTCATGGTCGAGTTCGCCGCGGCGGCCAACCACAACGAGTTCCTGCGGGTCGCGTATGTCGACTA
Organism: Mycobacterium sp. E1715; assembly: GCF_001667625.1. Taxonomy (NCBI): domain Bacteria; kingdom Bacillati; phylum Actinomycetota; class Actinomycetes; order Mycobacteriales; family Mycobacteriaceae; genus Mycobacterium; species Mycobacterium sp. E1715. Next base: position 3,166 of record NZ_LZJJ01000489.1, on the reverse strand, counting down.
TCGCGATACCCAACGCCGGCAGCTCGGCGAGGCGCTGCGCCGCATCGCCGGTGACGACGTGCCGCAGCGCTTGATCGACGAGTCGGTGCGCCTCTTCGAAACCGTGCTGCTGGGCATGTCGATGCAGCGGCCGTTCGTTTCCGACACCTCGGCCTTCCGTCGCGACTTCGACGTGTTCGCCCAACTGCTCGCGGCCCGCATCACCGAAGGATTGGAACCCAGGCGATGACCCCGAACCTCACCGATCAACCGATGGTCGAAGACGCGGTGACCGGATCCGGCGGCAAACGAATCTTCGTGCGCCGCTACGACAACCCCACCGCCGACTACGTGTTGGTGCTGGTGCACGGCACCGCCGGCAACAGCGAGAGCTACGACGCGTTCGCCGAGCACATGCGCCGGAACTTTCCGGCGGCCGTCTATTCGTTCGACCTGACCGGGCATGGCCGCACCGAGGGGGAGCCGGGCGTGTTCAGCTTCGAGGACTTCCTCGAAGACACCAGGGCGGTAACCGATTACGCGGCGCGGCGCACGTCCCTCCCGGTCGTCCTGCACGGCGCCAGCCAGGGCGGGGAAGTCGCGTTCCACGCGCTCGACGCGTGCCCGGCCGTGACGGCCGGCGTGTGCATGAACATCCTGTTGAACCACGAGGCGCCGATGAGCCCGGCGATCCGATTGTTCCGGTCGCGCCCGGCGAAGTGGGCGGCCAAGACGTTCGGCGATCGGCTGCGGGTCCCATTAAGACGCGTCATCGACTTCGAGGCCGCCTACCAGGAAGACCCCGGGCTGCTCGACACCAAGAGGAAGGACCCGTTCTACGTCTGGCGGTACGGGCTCAAGAGCTACCACTCGGTGTTCAACTACGTCCCGCCAAAACCCGCCGCCGCCAACACGAAACCCGTCCTCATCACCTGCGGGGAGCACGACGAGATCGTCGGCGCCGAGCACTGCCGGGCATGCTTCGAGCGGATCGGCGGTACCAAGGACTTCTTCATGATGCCCGGCGGCGGGCATCAGCTGATGCTGTTCGACACGGTCGTCTACAGCCGGGTGATCGACTCGTGGATCCGGGAACGCGTGCTCGGGCACGCGCAGTCGTGGGAGCCGCCCATCGAGCCCGAGGAGCGGCGCTACTTCGAGTTCCTCGATCGCGAACGGGCCAACGATACGAAAGGCGAGCCCGAGTACCACTATTCGCTGATCGATCGCGCGCTGATGCGGATCAGCAACGGCACGATCGAGCGCGGGGTGCGCTACTTCTCCAATGCCGAGGTCAGCGAGCAGTGGCGCTTCACCGCGGACCTCGTCGGCGAAATCGACTACGCCGCATGGGACTTCCTGCGCGACTATCTTCCTGCGGTAGAGGGCCCGAGGATGGCGGTGGTCGGTTGCGGCGGCGGCGGGGCTATCGAGGGATTGCTCAACCGCGATCCGCGACTAAGCGAGTGGGACATCGTGGGCATCGACGTCGACTACAAGTCGATCGACGCGGCCCGCAAGCGTTTTGCCGGCAAGGCGGGGGTGAGCTTCGTCGTCGGCGACGCGCGTGACCCGGAGGTGTTGGGGGCCGATCGATTCGACCTGGTTTACCTGCATGGGGTGCTCGACCACTGCACCGAGCACCGCCGCTTGATGGACAGCGTGTTTCGCGCGCTGAGGCCGGGCGGCCGGATGTTCTATGTCGCGCCCGATCGCAACGTGTGCACGTGGCTGTGTTTCGTGACGGTCGGGCCGTTGTTCGTGTTCGGTCTGCACAAGCCGAACCATGACTTTCGGCGATTCCCCCGCCCCGCCGAATTGAACGCGGTGCTCGAGCAGGCCGGGTTCGAGCTACTGCCCCGGCGAGGCCGGCCGGACGCCCCCGCCATGGTCGGGGTCGAATACAAGTCGGGGATGAATCCGTTTCCCGTCAAGAAGTCGGTGCGCGATCGCGCCCTGGGTGAGGAGATCTTCGAGCACACCGAGCCCAGGTGGTGGCTGGGGAACGGCTTCGTCGGGGAGTTTGCGGGGGTGGCCCAGAAACCCTTGTTGAACGCCTGTTGAGCAGCGGGTTTCGATTCCCGATTCTGTGGTTATCCGGAACCAGCAGGGCAGTCAGCTTTCCGACAGGAGATCGACACGGACCTCCAAGGAACTCAGTCCTACCGCGGCCAGGGCAGTAACGGAGTGCTCCTGGTGCCAGGCGGTCTCCTTGGCGACGGCCGGTACGAGCTGCGTGGCGTCCTGGGCCGTGGTGCGATGGCCGAGGTGCGCGAGGGGTGGGACCGGAAGCTCAACCGCCCCGTCGCCATCAAGCTGCTCTACCCCGGGGTGGCCGACCGGCCGGACAACCGTTCGCGGTTCGACACCGAGGCGCGCGTCGCCGCGCGGCTGACCGGGAGGCACGTCGTGGTGGTGCACGACGTCGGCGAGCACTACGGGTTGCCGTTCATCGTCATGGAGCGGCTACCGGGAGTGACGCTGGCCGACCACATCGCCCGCGGGCCGCTGCCGGTGCCCTTCGTGCACGCCGTCCTCGACGGTGTCCTGGACGCCCTTGCCGAAGCGCATCAGGCCGGCATCCTGCACCGCGACGTCAAGCCCGGCAACATCCTGTTCACCGCCGCGGGGGAACCCAAGCTCGCCGACTTCGGCATCGCCAAGACCTCCGGCGCCGCCTACACCAGGGCGGGCGAGGTCGTCGGCAGCATGGCCTACCTGAGCCCCGAGCGGCTGACGTCCAAGCCGGCCACGGTGCTCGACGACCTGTACTCCGTCGGCGTGGTGGGTTACGAGGCGCTGACGGGGCGGCGGCCGTTCCCGCAGGAGGACCTGGGCGCGCTGGCGCGCGCGATCCTGCAGGAGTCGCCGCCGCCGCTGGCCACGCTGCGTCCGGACGTGCCCCCGCCGCTCGCCGCCGCGATCGAGCGCGCGATGGCCCGCGACCCCGCCTGGCGGTTCGACCAGGCGGGTGCCATGCGGGCCGCGCTGGTCGGCGCCCCGCCGCCGGTGATGCCCACCGGCACCCGCGTGATGGAAGCCCCGCCGCCGGCCGTGCTGACCTACACGCCCGCGCGGCTGGAGCCGGACAGTCCGCGGCGCAAGTGGTGGATCGCGGCGATCGCGGCGGCCTTCCTGTTGGCACTCCTCCTGCTGGCGATCGATCCGCCGTTCTCGGCGCCACCGC